>JAQBPI010000064.1 GCA_028287605.1 Chloroflexota bacterium | reverse complement strand
CGGCCGCGGCGGCCAGCCCCCAGCGCCCCCCGCACCCTCCCGTCACCGCGGCGGCGGGGGCCCCGCCGGCGGGTGCGGCGCTCCGGACGACCAGCAGGACCATGCAGCGGCCCGCACTGCGCTCACCGAGCAGGATGGTCGCGAGGGGGTGACCGGCGGGGAGGCGCAGCTCGGCGAGGCCCGCGCGCCCGCCGCCGGCCACGGGAACCCCCTCGGCAGCGGCGAGATCGAGGAGGTAGCGCACCTGGTCGGCGGGGCCGTCGATGCGTGCCACCCAGGCCGTCGCCGCCGGTGCGAGGCGCTCGAGCAGGCGCGGGAGCAGCGATGCCAGGACCACGTCCTGCCCGCCGTCCTCCGCCTCCAGCAGCACCCAGGCGGGGGCCGGGGGCAGGGCGCGCAGGCGGGGGTGGCCGTCCACCCCGGCCGCCGGAGCCGCCCGCACCCCTGGCCGCGGGCCGCCGGCGGCGTCCCGATCTCCGGTCACATCCCCAGGTAGGCCCGCTGCACCGCCTCGGACTGCTGCAGCTCGGCGGCGCTGCCGCTCAGCGCGATGCTGCCGGTCTCGAGCACGTAGGCGCGGCGGGCCACATCGAGGGCGAGCAGGGCGTTCTGCTCGATGAGCAGGATGGTGGTGCCGGTGGCGTTGATCTCGCGGATGACCTCGAAGATGGCGTCGACGAGGATCGGCGCCAGCCCCAGCGAGGGCTCGTCGAGGAGCAGCACCCGGGGTCGCGCCATCAGCGCACGGCCGATCGCCACCATCTGCTGCTCGCCGCCGCTGAGGCTGCCGGCGAGCTGTGTGCTGCGCTCGCGCAGCCGGGGGAAGAGCTCGTACACGCGGTCGTAGTCGGCGCGCAGCTCGGAACCGTCGCGGCGCGAGAACGCCCCCATCTCCAGGTTCTCGCGCACCGTCATCCGGCTGAAGAGCCGGCGTCCCTCGGGGGCGTGGGCCACCCCACGGCGGGCGATCACCTCCGCTCCCAGGGCGTGGATCGGCTGGCCCTCCAGCAGCACCTCGCCCCGCGCCGGACGGACCAGGCCGCTGATCGCCCGCAGCGTGGTGGTCTTGCCGGCGCCGTTGCTGCCGATCAGCGCCACCACCTCGCCGCTCTGGACGTGGAGCGACACCCCGCGCAGCGCCTGCACCCGGCCGTAGAGGACGTCGACATCGCGCAGCTCGAGCAGGGGCTGGGCCGGCGGCGCCTCGGGAGCGGGCGGCTCGGGGGTGGCGGCGGTCTGGGTCATGCGGTGGTGCGCATCCGCTCGGCGGCACCGCTGCCCAGGTAGGCCTCGATCACGCGGGGGTCGTTGCGCACCTCGGCGGGGACCCCCTCGGCGATGCGCTCGCCGTGGTCGAGGACGACGATGCGGTCGCTGATCTCCATCACCACGCGCATGTCGTGCTCGATGAGGAAGATGGTCAGGCCGTCGTCGCGCAGCCGCGAGATCACCCCCATCAGCTCCACCTTCTCCTGCGGGTTGAGGCCGGCGGCGGGCTCGTCGAGGAGCAGCAGGCTGGGCCCGCTGGCGAGGGCGCGGGCGATCTCGAGACGGCGCTGCAGGCCGTAGGGGAGGTTGCGCGCGTACACGTCGGCGTACTGCTCCAGCCCCAGCCGCCGCAGCGTCGCCAGCGCCCGGTCCTCGACGGCGCGCTCCTCGCGGCGGGCCCGCGGGGTGCGCAGCATCGCGTCCCACACCCCGGCGCGCATCCGGCAGTGCTCGCCGACCATGACGTTGTCGACCGCGGTCATGTAGGCGAAGAGGCGGATGTTCTGGAAGGTGCGGGTGATGCCCAGCCGGGCGATGCGGTGCGGGGGCAGCCCGGCGATGCTCGCCCCCGCGAAGCGGATGTCGCCGCCGTCGACCGGGTACAGACCGGTGATGCAGTTGAAGGCGGTGGTCTTGCCGGCTCCGTTGGGGCCGATCATGGAGACGATGGCCTGGCGCTCGACCTCGAAGGAGACCCCGTTCACCGCATACAGGCCGCCGAAGCGCTTGACCAGGTCCTCGACCTCGAGCAGCGGCGGCGTCATGCTCGTCCCCTCACCGCGGCGAGCGGCTCGGACTCGCCGCCCGCCTGCAGCTCCACCTTGCGCGCCCGGCTGGGGATGAGCCCGGCGGGCCGCAGCAGCATGATGCTGACCAGGATCACGCCGTAGGCGACGTAGACGTACTTGCTGTAGTCGACGCTCGACAGGGCGGTGAACCCGGTGGTGTTCCCGAAGGTCATCGACCACTCCTGGGCGTGGGGCAGGATCCAGAAGATGATGAAGCTGATCAGCAGGCCGCCCACGGCGGCGCCGGTGATGCTGCCGATCCCGCCCAGAACCACGGTGCTCAGCGCGGTCACCGACACCGCGAACTGGAAGTCGTCGGGCGAGACGATGCCCAGCTCGGCGCCGTAGAACGCGCCCGCGAAGCCGCTGACCGCGGCGCCGATGGCGAAGGCGAGCAGCTTGGTGCTGACCGTGTTGATGCCGGTGGCGCTGGCCGCGACCTCGTCCTCGCGGACCGCCACCCACGCGCGGCCGATCCGCGATCGCTCCAGGTTGCGCAGCACCACGATGATCAGGGCGATGAGCACCAGCAGGGCGTAGTAGTAGGGCCGGGGGTCGATGCCGAAGTCGTGGCCGAAGAGGCTGGGGTGGTGGATCCCGGTGATGCCGTTGGGGCCGCCGGTCTGGCCGAACGCGTTGTTGTTGGCGGCGTCGGGGATGATCTCGCCGAACCCGAGGGTGACGATGGCCAGGTAGTCGCCGCGCAGCCGCAGCGTGGGCGCGCCCAGCAGCGCGCCGAAGAGCGCGGCCACCGCCGCGCCGAGGAAGAGGATGATCCAGAACGGGTAGGGCCAGAAGGGGATGTGGAGCACGTCGCCGTGGCGCGACGAGGCCAGCGACCCGCAGGTGTAGGCGCCGATGGCGAAGAAGGCGGCGTAGCCGAGGTCGAGCAGCCCGGCGAAGCCGACCACCACGTTGAGGCCGAGGGCGAGCAGGGTGTAGATCGCCGCCGCCCCCGCCGCCCAGCTGATGAACTCGATCGACTGGCGGAAGATCAGCGGCACCAGCGCCCCCACCACGAGCGCCACGGCGGCGAGGGTGAGGCCGCTGCGCGCCGCGATCGGCCGGCGGAAGCCGTAGGCGAGGCAGCAGAGCGCGAAGCCGGTCAGCGTCAGCCACACCGCGTTGTCGGTGAGGGCGAGGGGGCTGAGCTCGCCGAAGAGCGGCTCCTCGCGGCGCTTCGCGATCAGGTACCAGACGGTGACCGTGCACACCATCCCCACCGCGGCGAGGACGGCGCGCTGGCGTGCCCACCGGTGGGGCTGCCCCCGTCTCAGCCGCAGGCTGACGGCGTCGTACGCCGCGCCGGCGAGCAGTCCCAGCATCGACAGCCCCATCAGGTAGACGAGGAGGCTGCCCACGCCCCGGGGCGGCGAGGCCACCACGTCCATGGGGCTGGCGCCGATGCCGTTGGCGGTGGGCTCGACGAACCAGGGGAGCAGCCAGCCGCCGACGAGCATCATCAGGCCGCCGATCACCAGCAGCCAGAACACCGACGACGACTCCTGCGCTCGGGTCTCCGTGGCGGTGGTGGGGAGGTCGACGTCGCCGGCGAGGCGGCCGGACACGTGCTCAGGCACGGTCGGGCACCCGCATGCCGAGCAGCCCGACGGGCCGGAAGGTCAGCACCACGATGAGCATGGCGAAGACGATCGAGTTGCTCCACTGGCCCGAGGTGATCTGGCCCCCGAAGACGTAGATCAGTCCGATGAGGAAGCCGCCCAGGCCGGCGCCGACGATGTTGCCGATGCCGCCCAGAACCGCCGCGGTGAAGGCGATGATGCCGAAGCCGAAGCCGAGGTTCCAGACCACCGAGTCGAAGAAGATGCTGTAGATCAGGCCGCCCGCGGCCGCCAGCGCCGAGCCGATGAAGAAGGTCGCGGCGATGGTGCGGTTGATGTTGACGCCGCTGAGCAGGGCGGCGTCGCGGTCCTGGGCGGTCGCCCGCATCGCCTTGCCCAGGCGGGTGGAGCGGATGAACGCCTGGAGGGCGAACATCATCAGCAGCGCCATCCCGACCACGAAGATGTCGGCCCAGTGCACGTCGACGCCGCCGGCGGTGAAGGCGGTGCCGCGGATCCAGCCCTCCTTGTCGGTGCGCACGTTGCTGCTGCCCTGGGTGACCAGCATCGACCCCTCGAGGATGAACGAGACGCCCACCGCGGTGATCAGCGGGGCGAGGCGGGGCGCGTCGCGGAGCCGCCGGTAGGCGACCCGCTCGATGAGCACCCCGGTGATGCCGGTTGCGGCCATGGTGAGCGGGAAGAGGACGAGCAGGACGGCCGCGAGCCCGAGCGGGCCGCGGGTCGCCAGCGAGCCGAGGCTGACCCCCCAGAGGCTCATGCCGATCCAGCTGAGCCCGCGACCGATCTCCTTGCCGTACACGGCGCTGAGGGTGAAGACGTCGCCGTGGGCGAAGTTGATCAGCTCGATGATCCCGTAGACCATGGTGTAGCCGACCGCGATCAGGGCGAAGATGGCGCCCTTGGTGATCCCGTTCACCAGCTGCGAGCCCGCCACCGAGACGCCGCTGCGCGCCGCGACGTCGATGATCATGAGCACCAGGGCGCCGATCAGCACCGTGGGGAACGCCCTGCTGCCCAGCTCGGCGAGGCCGCCGCCGCGCAGCAGGGACCGGCGGCGGGCGAGCGGGGGCAGCACCGCCCGCACCTCTCCCTGACCCTCCACCGTCATCCTCCCGGCGCGCCCCCGCCGCCCGGGCTGCCACAGAGCTGGGCGGGGAGAGCGGAGCTGTTTCCGCTCTCCCGCCAGGGCATCAGGGTACCGCTCCTCAGCTCGCGGAGGGCGAGACGGTCTCGCGGCCCACCCACTTGCCGCCGGTCGCCTTGTAGACGCTGAACTGGTGGTTGAGGGTGTCTCCGTTGGAGTCGAACTTCGTCTCGCCGATGGTGCCCTTGTAGTCGATGCCCTGCACCTTGGCGATCACCTTGGTGCGGAAGGTCACAGGATCCGCGGGGAGCTTGGCGCCATTGTCGACGAGGACGTCGTGAATCGCCTGGAGAAGGATGTTCATGCAGTCGTATCCGTAGGTCGAGTAGGCGACGACGTCCTGCCCGTAGCGCTGCTTGTACTGCTGGATGAACTGCTGGGCGCTGGCCAGCTTGGTGGTGTCGGGTGCGCTCGACGCCTGGGCACCGTCGCCCTGGGCGCCGGAGTCGACGAAGAACTGCGGGTCGACGGTGCCGTCACCGCTCAGGAACTGGGCGGTGAGGCCGGCGTCGCTCATCTGCTTCTTGAGGATGCCCGAGCCGTTGGAGGCGACGCCGCCGAAGAAGACGGAGTCGGCGCCCAGGCCCTGCGCCTCGGTGATCTGGGGCCGGAAGTCCTTGGTGTCGCCGGGCAGCGAGACCCGCTTCGTCACGGTGCCGCCGAGCTTGGCGAAGTCCTGGTCGAAGTAGTTGGAGAGGTCCTTCCCGTAGGTCTCCTGGTCGTCGATGTCGTAGACCTTCTTGAGGTTCAGCTCCTTGTACGCCACCTGGGCCATCACCTGGGCCTGGACCACGTCGTTGGAGATGACCCGGAAGTAGGTGGTCTTCCCGGTCGGCTTCAGCGAGGCGGTGTCGATGTCGGGATCGGTGCCGGGAATGGTGAGGCCGGGATCGGTGTTCGAGGGGCTGATCTGGACCACGCCGGCCTTGTTGGTGATCGGCAGCTCGGCGACGGCGACGCTGGAGTTGAAGGGTCCGACGATGCCCACCACCGCCAGGTTGGCCACCAGCGAGGTCACGTTCTGGGCGCCCTGCTGGGGGTCGTGCTTGCCCTTGGCCACCGAGGAGTCGTCCTTGGCGATGTAGTTGACGGTGCAGCCGCCGAGCAGCTTGGCGGCGTTGGCCTGGTCGACGGCGAGCTTGACACCCTTCTCGGTGCCGCCGCCGATGGAGGCGTCGCCGCCGCTGGTGGGCAGGTCGCTCGCGACCGTCACCGAGCCGATGCAGGAGCTCAGCGGCCCGGAGCCGCCGTTCCCGCCGCCTCCGCCGGTGGTGGAGGTCCCGCAGGCGGCGAGCGCGGCGAGGGAGACGATGCCGAGTGCCGGCAGGACTCGGGCCTTGATGCGTTCCATCGGATCTCCTCTGACCGGCCGACGGCGCGGGCGTGTCGTCGCCCCGGCGGCCCCTGCTGAATGGCGCGCCATTTACCCTGATGCTGGCGCGCGGACCTCTGGATACGCGCGGAGGAGGGTGAATGTCAATCAACTGATGGGTGATTTTTTGGCGGCGGCCGATCTCGTGCCCGGCCCGGGCGGTACTCTCAGCGCGGGGGTGGGTCGTGTCCCTGTTCACCTGCCTCGGCCCTTCGGAGATCGCCAGTGAGCCAGATCCAGCAGCCCGGGCCCGAGGTGGCGGCGGGATGGCGTGAGCGCGACGCCGCCCATCTCGCCACCTGTTACAGCCGCTACAGCGACCTGGTGGTGGAGCGCGCCGAGGGCGCCCACCTCCACACCGTCGACGGTCGCGACGTCCTCGACTTCGGCTGCGGCATCGGGGTCACCAACCTGGGCCACGGCCATCCCGCGGTGCGGTCCGCGATCCACGCCCAGGTCGACCGCCTGCTCCACACCTCGGTCACGACTCACAGCCTCCCGATGATCGAGGCGGCCGAGGAGATCGCCGCGGTGGCGCCGGGCGGCCTCGAGTCGGTCTTCCTCTGCAACAGCGGCGCCGAGGCGGTGGAGTCGGCGATCAAGCTGGCCCGGAAGGCGACCCGCCGGAGCGACGTCATCGCCTTCCTCGGGGCCTTCCACGGGCGCACCTACGGGGCGCTCACCCTCACCGCCTCCAAGGCCAAGTACCACGCCGGGATGGGCCCGCTCCTGCCCGGTGTCCACCACGTCCCGTATCCCCGCGCCGGCGAGGGCGAGGCGGCGGTGGCCGAGATCGAGCGTCTCCTCGCCAGCGTCGTCGACCCCGGCGACGTCGCCGCGGTGGTGGTCGAGCCGGTGCTCGGCGAGGGCGGCTACGTGGTGCCCCCGGAGGGGTTCCTGCCCGGCCTGCGGCGGCTCTGCGACCGCCACGGCATCCTGCTCGTCGCCGACGAGGTGCAGACCGGGTTCGCGCGCACCGGCCGGTTCTTCGCGGTCGAGCACACCGCCACCCAGCCGGACATCATGTGCCTGGCCAAGGGGCTGGGCAACGGCATGCCGGTGGCGGCGATGGTGGCCACCCGCGAGGTGATGAGCGCCTGGCACCCCGGTGACCACGGCACCACCTACGGGGGCAACCCGGTGGCCTGCGCCGCCGCCGTGGCGGTGATCCGCACGATCCGCTCGGAGGGGCTGGTGGAGCGCTCGGCGCGGCTCGGCGACGCGGTGCTGGAGCGCGCCCGGGGCTGGCCGGCGCTCTGCCCGCGCCTCTCCGACGTCCGCGGCCTGGGGCTGATGATCGGCCTGGAGTTCACCACTCCGGAGGGTGCTCCCGACCCCGCGGTGGTCGCCCGGATCCGCGAGGAGTCGCTGCGCGGCGGTCTGCTCCTGCTCAACTGCGGCAGCGACGACAACGTCATCCGGCTGATCCCGCCGCTCACCATCCCCGAGGCGGAGCTCGACCAGGGCCTGGAGATCCTCGAGGCGGCCCTCGGGACCTGGGCGGGGGGGAACGGGGGAGTCTCCCGGGAATGACCGCCGCGGCGGAGCGGCACGGCAACCACATCGGCGGCGGCTCCGTCGAGGCCGGCGGCGCCGTGTTCGAGTCGCTCAACCCCGCCCGCCGCGACGAGGTGATCGGCGTCTTCCCCCGCAGCGGCGCCGCCGAGGTCGACGCCGCGGTGGCGGCGGCGCGGGCGGCCCAGG
>JAQBPI010000048.1 GCA_028287605.1 Chloroflexota bacterium | reverse complement strand
CCAGCCCGGCCACCTGGTCGGTGATCGCGGCCACGCCCTCGGAGGGCGGCACCGCCCTGGGCGCGGGCGGCCCGGTGCCGTTCGGCGAGGCGGTCACCGGCAGGGTGCGGCCGTCGATGTCCCGCATCAGGTTGGTGACGTCGGGGCTGCCGAAGCCGGACACGTAGTCCCATCCCGAGGTCGCCACGTAGGCGCCGTTGGCGCCCACGGTGACGTCGTGGAAGTCGCGCGCCGCGCGCACCGGGTCGTTCCCGATCGCGTAGAGGGCGGGGTCGGCGAAGCCGTTGCCCCGCGGGTTGGTCGAGGCCGCCTGGATGCGGGCCCACATCCCCATCCACAGCGGCGAGGAGAGGCTGGTGCCGCCGCCGGGGAAGTCGCGGCCGTTGACGATCACCGTGTAGCCGTTGCTCACCGCGTCGCCGGAGATGGCGGTGACGTCGGGGATGCCGCGGCAGGGCTGGCCGGTGTTGGTGGGCCTGCCCGAGGTGTCGACGAGGCAGGGGACGGAGTTGTTCCGCGTGGCCCTCTGCCATGCCGGGGAGGGGATGAGCAGCGCCGAGCCGCCTCCGGTGAAGGGCCAGGCGTACTCGAGCGATCGCTGTGGGCTGCTGGCGCCGTCGGTGTAGAGCACGGTGCCGCCCACGCCGACGGCGTACTGGCTCGACGCCGGGTAGTTGGTGAACGGCACCGCCTGGTTGAGCACGCCGTTGCCGGCGCCGGTCGCGGGCAGCACCACGGCCGGACAGGAGGAGCCGGTGTCACCGGTGGAGACGAACAGCGTCCTGCCCTCGAGCACCCCCTGGGCGAGGATCTGCTCGGCCACCGGCTGCAGGTTGTTGCCCAGCTCGGTGCCGTACTGCGCCTTCGGGTTCTGGTCGGGGTTGACGGGATCGAGCGCAGGGTTGGAGATGACCGGGTTCAGCGGGCCGGTCTCGCACTCGCCGAAGGACGCGTTCGCCTGCAGCGGGCCCTGGGGATCGCTCACCCACGACGAGAAGCCGGCGGCCACGTCGGCGTCGGCGAGCGAGGAGGCGAAGTAGTAGTGCAGCTCACGCGCCATCGGTGCCATGCCGGTCGCGGCCTGGCTGTCGAGGTCCCACTCGGCGGTGCCGCTGCTGTCGTCGTGAGGACCGGCGCCGACGAAGTGCACCCGGGTGACCGTCTGGGGAAAGTTGTGCCTGGTCTCGAAGGTGCGCAGGTCGTTGATCACGGTCTCCACCTGGCCGGCGCCGAAGATCGCCATGGTGGTGCCCTGGCCGAGGTTCTCGGAGGGCTGGTGGTACACGGACCACAGGTCCTGAGGGCCGAGCTGGCCGGTCTTGAGCCCGCTCGCCGCCGTGCCCGCGGTGGAGGTGCGGGTGAACGCGTGGAAGCGCTGGAGACTGTTGAGCCCGATCACCGAGATCACCGGCAGCCCCGCGGGGACGCTGGGGGCGGTGCGGTTGGCGTAGAAGCTCTGCCCCTTCGCCGTGTAGGTCGCCAGCGTCGTGTGGAACAGCCGCTCGATCTGGGCGACGGTGCCGGTGGCCTGGACGTAGTCGCCCGCTCCGCCGACGTGGGCGACGCTCAGCCCACCCCCACCCAGCCAGCCGGTGAGGGCGTCGCGCGCCGCCGGGGCGACGCCGAAGCGCTGGGCGACCTGCTCCGGGGTGAGGAAGTGATGGAAGAGCGGGCTGGCGGGGTCGTACAGGGCCCGGAGCGTCGCCGCCTCGCCGCCGGGGTCGGGGTGGGCGAGACCGACGCCGACGTGGACGACCATGCCGGGGTCGGGTGCGCCGGCGCCGGCGAGCCCGGAGATCCCGGGGAGGACGCCGCTGCCGAGCACGCGCAGCGCCGAGGTGTCGACGCCGAGCGGAGGCAGGGCCGGCGCGGGAGCGGCGAGACCGGGCAGCGGCGGGGGCAGGATCCCGGCGGCCAGGGCGGGCCCCCCGCCCAGAAGGGCGGTGGCGGAGCCGGCGACCAGGGCCAGGGCCACCCGAGGCGGGCGTGCGTGACGCGCGGGAAGCGCGGGGAATGGAAACCGATGCACCGATCAACCTCCCTGGTGACCCGCCGCACCCCCGCGCGGCGCCGTGGCCGGCGAGCAGCACCGGAGGTGCCGCCCCGGCCGACAGGGTATCCAAGCCCGCGGCCCCTGGCTACCCACCGATGACGGACCCGTGTGCGAGGGGAAGGGAGCTAGAGGGCGACCTCGGGGAACTGGGCGGCGAACGACCACCAGCCCGCCATGGGGACGGGACCGTCGGATTCCGGCACCCGCCGCTCCGGCCGGCGCTCGGCGGCGAGCCGGGCGGCGGCCCGGGCGACGGCGTCGAGCGCGAGCAGCTCGTCCCCCTCGGTGCGCGGCCTGCGGCGGAGCAGCTCCTCGACGGCACGCTCGACCACCCTGACGGCGAGCTGGTCGGGGCCCGCGGGCGCGCGGTCCAGGAGGTCGGCTGGGCTCATGGATCAGGTTCCTCGTTGCTTCCGTGCCGCAGCCCTCGTGGCGCGGCGCCTTGTGCTGCGTGTACGAACACCGGGACGCGGCGTGACGCCAGCGGCGTGCCGGCGGGCCGTGGCCCCCGTCGCCACCGCGGTCGCGGCCCATGCTACGCCGGCCGCGCGGCGCGCGCGTTGTGCACGGAGCAACAGCTGGCCATCGAACGGTTATCCGGTGATCGCCGGTTCGACCGAGGGACTCGCTCCTCCCCGGTCGAAACCTCGTACGCTCTGGGGGTGCCCAGGCTCCTGGTGGTGGACGACGACGCCAACCTGAGGGAGTCGCTGCGCTTCGCGCTCGCCTGTGAGGGCTACTCGGTGAGCGTCGCCGAGGACGGCCGCGCCGCCCTCCAGGCGGTGGCGGCGACCCCCCCGGACCTGATCGTGCTCGACCTGCAGATGCCCGAGATGGATGGCATCGAGGTGTGCCGGCGGATCCGCGAGGGCAGCAGCCTGCCGGTGATCATGCTCACCGCCCGGCAGGGCGTGGCCAGCCGGGTGCAGGGGCTCGACAGCGGTGCCGACGACTACCTGGTCAAGCCCTTCGCCCTCGAGGAGCTGCTGGCGCGGATCCGCGCCCTGCTCCGCCGCCGCGACCCCGAGGCCCGGCCCCGCCTGCACCGCTACGCCGACCTGGTGCTCGACGAGAACAGCCGGGAGGTGCGCCGGGGCGACCGGCGCATCGAGCTGCGGCCGCGTGAGTTCGACCTCCTCCAGCTGCTGCTCGCCAACGCCGGCACGGTGATGTCGCGGCACCGCCTGCTCGCCGGCGTGTGGAGCTACCCGGAGAGCAGCCGGGTGCTCGACGTCTACATCGGCTACCTGCGCACCAAGCTCGAGGCGGCCGGCGAGCCCCGACTGCTCCAGACCGCCCGGGGGGTCGGCTACGTGCTCCGGCTCGAGGAGGAGGCCTGATGTCGCTGCGACTGCGCGTCACCCTGCTCACCTGCGGGGTGGTGGCGCTGGTGGTCCTCGTGATCGCCACGGTGTTCTTCATCACCGTCGGCTCCCGGCTGCGCAGCGACCTCGACAACCGGGTGGTGCGGCGGGCCGAGATGGTCGACAACGCCTTCAGCCGCCTGCCGCCCGCGGCGCTGCTGGCGCCGGTGCGCCGCAACGCCACGGTGGGCGGCCGCGCCGACTCGGCGACGATGTTCTCCCTCGGCCACCCGGTGCAGGGAGGCGGCGACCTGGATCTGACCGACGAGGCTCCCGCCGGCCTCCACGTGCCCGCCCGCGCCTGGGTGACCGCCCCCCGGCCGATGCCGGCGGTGGTGACCCTGTCGGCGGACGGGGTGGGGTACACCGTCGCGCTGCTGCGGCTGCCCGCGCCGGTGACCGTCGCTCCCGCCGGCCGGCCGGTGGCCGTCGACGCCGTCGCCGTCGGCGCCTCGCTCGAGGACGTGGACACCACCCTGCGCTCGCTGGTGCAGGTGGTGATCCTCGCCGGGCTGGCCGGCCTGCTCGTCAGCGGCCTCGGCGCCTGGCTCGCGGCCGGCCGCGGGCTGCGCCCCATCACCCTGCTCTCGCGGGCGATGGACACCGTCGGGCGGGGGGGCGACCTGAGCCGCCGGGTCCCGGTGCGGGCCGAGCAGGACGAGGTGGCCCACCTCACCACCGCCTTCAACCACTCCCTCGACCGCGTCGAGGCCGCGTACCACGAGCTGGAACGGCTGCTCGAGCAGCAGCAGCGCTTCGTCGCCGACGCGTCCCACGAGCTGCGCACCCCGCTGACCACGGTCCGCACCGACATCGAGGTGATGCGCCGGCATCCGGGGCTGCCCGCGACCGACCGCGACCGGGTCCTGGACAACGCCCTCACCGAGCTGCGCCGGCTCTCCCAGCTGGTCGGCGACCTGCTGACCCTCGCCTCCGCCGACGCCCGCACCGCGATGGTTGCCTCCCCGGTGAACTGGGACGAGCTGGTGCGGAGCGCCGCCGACGAGGCCCGCCGGATCTGCGATCCCCGCCCGGTCTCGCTCTCGCTCGAGGGAACGCTGGGGTCCGGCGTGGCCGATCAGGACGCGCTCCAGCGCACCTTCGTCGCCCTCTTCGAGAACATCGCCCACCACACCCCCATCCACTCCCACGTCTGGGTCAGCGCCCGCGACGGAGCCGCCGCCGGCGCGCCCCTCCCCATCGAGGTGCGGGTGGAGGACGATGGACCGGGGGTGAGCCGGGACAACGTGGACCACCTCTTCGACCGCTTCTTCCAGGCCGACCCGTCGCGTCACAGCATGGGCACCGGCCTGGGGCTGGCGATCGCTCGCAGCCTGGTCGAGGCCCACGGCGGTCACATCACCGCCGGCCGCAGCCGCCACGGCGGGCTCGCGCTGGTGCTGTCGCTGCCCCGGGTCGCCTCGGACGGTGCCGGCGAGTCCAACGGAGCCGCCCCATGACCCCGGCCGTGCCTGTCGGGCCCTGACCCGTGGTGGACGGGCTGCGCGAAGAGCCCCGGCGCGGCCTTGTGCGGACCGCCCATGGTGACCGCGACGGTGTGCCGCTACGATGCGGGCGCAGCATCGCCAGACCGCTGAGCCATGAGCCAAGGAGCAGGCGTGAGCATCCAGGTGAGCCGACCGCCGCACCCCGTCGACGCCACCGCGCTGCAGGTGCCGCTGCGCGGCCGGGTGGTGGTCGAGGGGCGCATCCCCGTCGACGACGACTCCGCGCCCTATCCGGCGGCGGGTGGCTTCTTCTGGGACGCGGTGCTGCGCGAGAAGCGGGGGCCCCTCTCCCCCGACTGAGGCGCCGTCCCCCTCAGCCGCCCGGCCCGCCCACGAACGGGATGGTGGGCCGGCAGCCCGCGCTGATCCAGAGGAAGATCCCCAGCGCTGCGCCCACCGCGAGGCCGAGGTACACGTTCTTCTTGGTGAGCAGCATGCCGGCGAGCGCGCCACCGAGGGCGAAGGTGATGGCGGCGATGTTCAGGTTGAAGTTGAAGGTCCGGGTCAGCGCCGGGAGAAGCGCCAGCAGCGGGTGCGCGACAGCAGCGGACATCGGTACCCCCTGGAACGTGGACAGAGGACGTGGGGTCGTGCAGGATGATGGCACGCCCGACCGCGTCTGTGAACCACGCGGGGGACGGGAAGGACGTGCGGACGAAGAGGGACTGGCGATGAGGGCCAGAGTGTTGACCTGGGCTGACCGCGGCAGCGATGCCGCGCGGCTGGAGCCCGGCCAGGGCTTCTATGTCTCCGTCAACGACGGCGACGACCACGGGCTGCTCGCCGGTCCCTTCGACCGCCTCGAGGAGGCGCTCGGGATGCTCGAGCGCGCCCAGACGGTCGCCGAGGCGGTCGACAGCCGCGCCGGGACCTTCACCTACGGGGTCTGCCGCGCGCCAACTCGCGACCCCGGCCTGCTGAACGACAAGCTCGGCGTCGAGGCGCCGCCCGCAGGCTGAGGGGTCAGGGGACGTCGCGCCCCCTACCCCCCATGCCCGTTGTGGCCGTTGTGCCCGTTGCGCGAGGGCGTCCGTGTGCCCCCGGGGTCGGCCTGGCAGGCGGGCGCCTCGAGGCTGTGGTTCCAACCGGCGGCGGTGCGGTGCACCGCCACCTCGATGCGGCAGACCCGGCAGCGAGCGAAGAACCCGTACCCCGCCGAGTTGCAGCGGCGGACGAAGCCACCGAGGGTGTGACCCCCGGTGCGCGCCTCGACGGTCGCCTCCTCGATGCTCTCGATCGCGGTCCGCTGCGATGGCAGGCGGCCGCCGTTCGGCGGCACGGTCATCGCGTCGGAGTCGCAGTCGGGCTGGCCGTGGCCACGGGAAGCACCGTGAAGCTGGCCAGCACGGCGTCGTAGGTCTTCGCCAGCGCCTTCAGCTGCGACTCCGGCAGCGCTTGGAAGACCAGGGTGATGAGCCGGTTGGCCTGGAAGAGGAACACGTGAATATGCACGCCGATCTGCCCCGATGGATCCTTGAAGGTGTACACGTACTG
>JAQBPI010000023.1 GCA_028287605.1 Chloroflexota bacterium | reverse complement strand
CGGAACATGTCGATGTCCCCGGGGCTGTCGCCGACCGCCACCACGTCGGCGGGGTCGAGGCCCATGGCCGCCACCGTCTCGGCGAAGACCGGCGCCTTGCCCCCCGGCGGCACCGTGATCTCGGCCTCGCCGGTGAAGAGGCCGTCGACGACGTGGATGGTGTTGGCCCGGTGGAGCTCCATGCTGAGGTCGGCGGCGACCCGCTCGGCGAGCGCGGTGATGCCCGCGGAGACGATCGCCAGCCGCACCCCGGCGGCGCGGAGCGCCTCGCAGGCGGCGGCGACGCCGTCGTGGTACACGACATCGGCGACCACCTCGTCGAGCAGCGCCGAGGCCTCGCCGCGGAGGTCGGCGACCTGCTCGACCAGGAACCCCCGGCGGTCGAGCGCGCCCTCGCGGTAGCGGGCCCAGCGGGCGCGCTCGCGCTCGGCGTGACCGGCGCCGAGCTTGCGCTGCACCGCGGCCCAGGAGTTGGCCTCGCGGGTGAGGGTGCCGTCGAGGTCGAAGACCACGGCGCGGTAGCCGCCCGGCCGCGGGGCGCGCCGGTGCACCGCTACGAGCCCGCGCTCAGCCCGTGCTCGCGGAGCACCTCGTTGAGGCTCACCTTGAGGTCGGTGGCGGGGCTGCGCCGGCCGATGATCAGCGCCACCGGGGTGCCGTACTCGCCGGCGGGGAAGCGCTTCGGCCGGGTGCCGGGGATGACCACCGAGCCGGCGGGGACGCGGCCGCGGTGCTCCACCGGCTCGGGGCCGGTGACGTCGACGATCGGGGTCGACGCGGTGAGCACCACCCCGGCGCCGAGCACGGCGCGCTCCTCCACGACCACGCCCTCGACGACGATGCAGCGGGAGCCGACGAAGGCGCCGTCCTCGACGATCACCGGGGTGGCCTGCAGCGGCTCGAGCACCCCGCCGATGCCGACCCCGCCGGAGAGGTGGACGTCGTCGCCCACCTGGGCGCAGGACCCCACCGTCGCCCAGGTGTCGACCATGGTGCGCGCCCCCACCCGGGCGCCGATGTTCACGTAGCTCGGCATCATCACCACCCCGGGGGAGAGGTGGCAGCCGCGGCGGGCGACCGCGGGCGGCACCACCCGAACCCCGAGCTTCGCGTAGCCGTGCTTCAGGGCGATCTTGTCCGAGTACTCGAACACGCCCGCCTCCATGCGCTCCACGGGGCGCAGCCGGAAGTAGAGGAGGATGGCCTTCTTCACCCACTCGTGCACCGTCCACACGCCGTCCTCCTTGGAGGCGACCCGGATGGCGCCGGAGTCGAGCAGCTCGATCGCCTCCTCGACGGCGGCAATGGTGGTGGGGTCGGCGAGCGGGGTGGTGCCCTCCCAGGCGGCCCCGATGCGCTCCTGCAGCGGGTGGGTGCCGATCATTCTTCCTCGAAGGCGAAGCGCCGGAGGGTGTCGAAGGCGCGCACCAGGCTGGCGACCTCGACCCGCTCGTCGGCGCGGTGGGCGTGGGCGGTCGAGCCGGGACCGTAGTTCACCGCCGCGATGCCGTGCTCGGCGAACTCCGCCACCGGCGTCCATGCCTGCTTGGGCTGCACCGCCAAGCCGCCGGCGTCGCGCAGCCGGGTGCAGAGCTCGTGGTCGGCCACCACCGGCGCCGGCCCGGAGTTGGAGAGCACCCGCAGCTCGCCCTCGGGCACCAGCTCGCGGATCCGCGCCTCCGCCTCGGCGGGGGTGCGGTCGGGCGCGTAGCGGAAGTTGATGCGGCAGGTGGCCAGATCGGGGATGACGTTGTCGGCGATGCCCGCGGCGATCCGCACCACCGACACGACCTCGCGGTACTCCAGCCCCTGGATCACCACCGGACGCGGCTCCAGCGCGGCGACCGCGGCGAGCCCGCGGACCGCGGCGTGCACCGCGTTCGTCCCCAGCCAGGGCCGCGCGGAGTGGGCGCTGCGGCCGGCGAAGCGCACCTCGGCGGTGAGGTTGCCGAGGCAGCCCACCTGCAGGGTGTTGTCGGTGGGCTCCATCACCACCGCCAGCGCGGTCTGGGCCAGCACCGGCAGCCGGGCCAGCAGGGGGCGCAGCGCGCTGCGGTCGGAGGAGAGCTCCTCGCGCCCGAAGAGCAGGAAGCCGAGGTCGACGGCCCGCTCCGGGCGGGCGCGGTCGGCCCACAGGGCGAGCTCGATGATCACCGCGCAGGCGCCCTTCATGTCCGAGGTGCCGAGGCCGACGACGGCGCCATCCTCGTGGTGGCCGGGGCGGTTGCCCTGCGCGGGCACGGTGTCGAGATGGCCGGCGAGCACCACCAGCGGCCGTCCGCTGCGCGGCGGCACCACCAGCAGCCCGTCGGCGTCGGCGTGCGCCTCGCCCTCGACGCCGGCGAGCACGCCGGCGACGTGCTCGAGGATGCGCTCCTCGTCGCCGCTCTCGGAGGCGATGTCGACCAGCTCGAGGGTGCGCTCGGCGAGCCGCCGGTCGAGGCCGTCCATGGCGGGGATTGTGCCAGTCAGACCGGCTCGAGCCGGGCCACCGCCCAGCTCGCCGCCTCGCGCACCACCGGGTCGGGGTCGCCGTCCGCCGCCCGCCGCAGCGGCCC
>JAQBPI010000061.1 GCA_028287605.1 Chloroflexota bacterium | reverse complement strand
GGTACGGCCGCGGTCGCGGCGCCGGCACCGGACGCCCGCGGGCGGCGGGGGGCCGGGGCTCGACTAGACCTCGGTGATCACCGGGAGGATCATCGGCCGGCGGTGGGTGCGGCGGTAGAGGAAGCGGGCCAGGCCCTCGTGGATCGCGGCCTGCCACACCGACCACTCCGAGTCGGGGCGCAGCCGCGAGACCAGCTGGAGGGTGTGGGCCCGCGCCTCGTCGAAGAGCGACTCGGTCGAGGACTCGTCGATGAAGCCGCGTGACACCAGATCGGGCCCGCCCACCACCATCCCGGTGGAGCGCTCGACGGTGAGCACCACGATGAGCACGCCGTCCTGGGCGAGGTGGCGGCGATCTCGGAGCACCACGTCGCCGGCCTCCTCGATCTCCAGCCCGTCGACGTAGACGTAGCCGGCGGGGGCGCGCGTCGTGGTGCGGCGGATGCCCGCCGCGTCGACCTCGATGACGGTGCCGTTGTCGATGGGCAGCACCCGCTCGGCGGGGATGCCCACCGCCCTGGCCAGCTCGGAGTGGATGGCGAGGTGGCGGTACTCGCCGTGCACCGGCACGAAGTAGCGCGGCCGCACCAGGGTCATGAGCAGCTTGAGCTCCTCGCGGCTGGCGTGGCCGGAGGCGTGCACCCGGTGCCGCGACGAGTGGAAGACGCGGCTGCCCTGGCGGTAGAGGTTGTTGATGGTGCGGTGCACCAGCTCCTCGTTGCCGGGGATGGGGTTGGCGCTGATGATGACCGTATCCCCGCTCTGCAGCTGCACGATGGGGTGCTCGCCGGCGGCGATGCGGGTGAGCGCCGAGAGCGGCTCGCCCTGGGCGCCGGTGCAGACGATCAGCACCCGGTCGGCGCTGAGCCCGTCGAGCTGGCGGGGCCAGAGCAGCGACCCCGGCGCCACCTTGAGGAACCCCAGCTCCTGCGCGGTGGCGACGTTGTTGAGCATCGACCGTCCCACCACCAGCGAGCGGCGGTTGTGCTCCTCGGCGCAGTCGAAGGCCTGCTGCAGCCGCGAGATGTTGGAGGCGAAGGTGGCCATGAGGATGCGCCCGGGCGAGGTCGCGAAGATCGGCGTCAGCCCCTCCCCCACCTGGCGCTCGCTCGGCGTGGTGCCCTCGGACTCGGCGTTGGTGCTGTCGCTGAGCAGCAGCAGCACCCCGTCGTCGCCGATGCGGGCGAGCCGGGCGAGGTCGGGCGGCTCGCCGTTGATCGGGGTGTGGTCGAGCTTGAAGTCGCCGCTGTGCACGATGGTGCCGAGCGCGGTGCGGATCGCCAGCGCGCAGGCGTCGGGGATGCTGTGGGTGGTGTGGATCCACTCCACCGCGATGCCGCCCAGCTCCACGGTGTCGCCGGCGCGCACCACGTGGGTCTCGGTGGAGTCGAGCAGGCCGTGCTCCTTCAGCTTGGAGCGGAGGAACCCGAGGGTGAGGCTGGTGCCGTAGACCGGGACCGGCAGCCGCGGCAGGATGTAGGGCAGGCCGCCGATGTGGTCCTCGTGGCCATGGGTGAGCACGATGCCGCGGACCCGCTGGGCGCGCTCGAGCAGCCAGGAGATGTCGGGGATCACCAGGTCGATGCCGAGCATCTCCTGCTCCGGGAACATCAGCCCGCCGTCCACGACCACGATGTCGTCGTTGCACTCGATGGCCATCAGGTTGCGGCCGATCTCGCCGAGGCCGCCCAGGGGCACGAGCGAGAGCCGCCCACCTCCCACCTCAGGTGGGGCCTGCAGGGCGTCGGTCATCAGAAGAGCGTGAGCTGCTCGTCGGCGGCGCGGACCGCCGCGGCGCGCGCCGCCTCCTCGGCCTGGTCACGCCGCAGGCGCTCCCGCTCCGCCTGCGCCTCGTCGAGGTAGCCGCGCACCCGCTGCATGTCCTCCTCCAGGGTGCGCAGCAGCGAGGCGTTGTACAGCGCCGCCGCGGGGTGGAAGAGGGGCACGTAGAGGCGGTCGCCGCGGCGCACCCGCTGGCCGTGGATGCGGCTGATTCCGGGCATCCCGGGGAGCAGCCGCCCCACCGCGTGCCGGCCCAGCAGCAGGATGACGTCGGGGCGGATCAGCGCGACCTGCTCGTCGAGGAAGTGCGCGCACGAGGTCACCTCGGCGGGCTCGGGGTCGCGGTTGCCCGGCGGCCGGCACTTCAGCACGTTGCAGATGTAGATGTCCTGGCGGTCGAGGCCGATCGACTGCAGCAGCCGCGTGAGCAGCTGGCCGGCGGCGCCGACGAAGGGGCGGCCGGTGCGGTCCTCGTTCTCCCCCGGGGCCTCGCCGACGGCCATGATCCGCGCCGTCACCGGCCCGTCGCCGGGCACCGCGCGGGTGCGGGTGGCGTGGAGCGGGCAGACGGTGCAGGCCTCGATGCGGCGGTGGAGCGCCAGCAGCGCCTCGGGGCCACCGGCACCGGGCCCGGCCGCGGGCGGCGGGACGATGCTGTCGGGAGGGGACTGCCCGAGGCTCACGCGCTGCGGACCGCGCGAGGGGGACGGCGGTCATCGCGAAGCGACGACGGCCTCGGGGAGAGTCCTGCCGCGCCGGCCGCGTCGCGGGCGAGCCCGACGAGGTCGCCACAGGAGTCGAGCAGGGCGCCGAGGGCGGCGCGGCGCTCGTCGTCGAGGGGCACCAGGGGCAGCCGCACCGTGCCCACCTCGACGCCGAGGTGCTCCAGCGCGGCCTTCACCGGGATCGGGTTCGAGCTGACGAACAGCCCGTGGAACAGCGGCAGCAGCCGCGCGTGCAGCGCGGCGGCGCCGGCGGTGTCACCGGCCGCCTGGGCCTCGATCATCCGCCGGATGGCGGCGCCACAGACGTGCGAGACGACGCTCACCACGCCGAAGGCGCCGACGCTCATGAACGGCAGGGTGAGGACGTCGTCGCCGCTCCAGACCCGGAAGCCCGCCGGGGCGCCGGCGACGATCCGCGCCACCTGGTCGGCGTCGCCCGCCGCCTCCTTGGTGCCGCAGACCTGCGGGTGCCGCGCCAGCGTCAGCGTCGTCTCCACGGTGAGGTTGACGCCGGTGCGCCCGGGGATGTTGTAGAGGATGACCGGAAGACCGACGCCGGCGACCGCCTGGAAGTGGGCCACCAGCCCCTCCTGAGGCGGCTTGTTGTAGTACGGGGCCACCACCAGGGCAGCGTCCGCGCCCTCCTCCTTCGCCTCCAGGGTGGCGAGCTCGGTGGCCGCGGTGCTGTTCGAGCCCGTCCCCATCACCACCGCGTGGTCGGGGATGGCCCGGCGCACCGCCCTCAGGAGGCCGACGCGCTCGACGTGGGTGAGGGTGGGCGACTC
>JAQBPI010000258.1 GCA_028287605.1 Chloroflexota bacterium | reverse complement strand
GTCCAATGTGAGCAACGCCGTGCGTTGCTCGTGGTCCCTCTACCGGTGGCCCCGTCACGACAAGCGCGCGACGCGCGCGTCGCCGGCGAGTGCCGGCGTGGAGGGGGGTAGGCCCCGGCATCGGGCGCGCCAGCGCACGATGTCTTGGGCCTGAGCGGGGGGAGGCGGAGCCTCCCCCCGGTTAAGAACCGGCGGCAGAGCGGCCCCACGCGAATCTCGACCGGCGGCAGAACTGCCGGGCCAGAACTGCCGGGCCTCTCCACCCGGGGCAGATCGGCCGAGCATCCCGACCGGCGGCAGGGCGGCCCCTCGCGAATCTCAACCGGCGGCAGAACTGCCGGGCACCTAGACCTCCTTGAACTCCGCGTCCACGACATCCTCGCCGCCGTGGGCGCCATGGGCGCTCTTGTCGCCGGCCGGTGCGGCGCCGCCGTCGGGCGAGCCGTTGCCGGGGCCTCCGGTGGGCGGGGGGCCGGCCTGGGCGTAGACCGCCTCGCCGATCTTGGAGATGCTCGACTGGAGGTCGTCGTGGGCCCGCTTGATGGCGTCGTTGTCGTTGGCGGCGATGGCGTCGCGGATCGCCTTCACCTTGCCCTCGATGTCGGTGCGCAGCTCCGCGGGCACCTTGTCGCCGGCGTCCTTCAGGGCCTTCTCGGCCTGGTAGGCGAGCTGGTCGGCATGGTTGCGGGTCTCCACCGCCTCGGCCCGCTTGCGGTCCTCCTCGGCGTGCGCCTCCGCCTCCTTCACCATGCGCTCGACCTCCTGCTTCTGGAGCGTGGTCGAGCCGGTGATGGTGACCTTGTTCTCCTTGCCGGTGCCCCGGTCCTTGGCGGTGACGTTGAGGATGCCGTTGGCGTCGATGTCGAAGGTGACCTCGATCTGGGGCATGCCGCGCGGCGCCGGGGGGATGCCGTCGAGCATGAAGGTGCCGAGGATGCGGTTGTCACGCGCCATCGGCCGCTCGCCCTGGAGGACCACGATCTCCACGCTCGGCTGGCTGTCCGAGGCGGTCGAGAAGACCTGCGACTTGGAGGTGGGGATGGTGGTGTTCCGCTCGATCAGCCGGGTGTTCACCTCGCCCTCGGTCATGATGCCGAGGCTCAGCGGGGTGACGTCGAGGAGCAGGACGTCCTTGACCTCGCCCTTGAGCACGCCCGCCTGGATGGCGGCGCCGACCGCCACCACCTCGTCGGGGTTGACGCCGCGGTGCGGCTCCTTGCCACCGCTCAGCTCCTTGACCAGCTCCTGGATCACCGGCATCCGGGTCGAGCCGCCGACCAGGATCACCTCGTCGAGCTCGGCGGCGGTGAGGCCGGCGTCCTTGAGGGCCTCGGAGAAGGGCCTCCGGCAGCGCGCGGTGAGGTCGTCGGTGAGCTGCTCGAACTTGGCGCGGGTGAGGCTCAGCGCCAGGTGCTTGGGACCGCTCGAGTCGGCGGTGATGAAGGGCAGGTTGACCTCCGTCTCCTGCCGCTGGGACAGCTCGATCTTCGCCTTCTCGGCGGCCTCGGTGAGCCGCTGCAGCGCCTGGCGGTCGCCGCGCAGGTCGATGCCCTGGTCCTTCCTGAACTCGTCGGCGAGCCAGTCCACGATGCGGCGGTCGTAGTCGTCGCCGCCGAGGTGGGTGTCGCCGTTGGTCGACTTCACCTCGAAGACGCCCTCACCGACCTCGAGCACGGAGACGTCGAAGGTGCCGCCGCCGAGGTCGAAGACGAGGATCTTCTCGTTGGCCTTCTTGTCGAGGCCGTAGGCGAGCGAGGCCGCGGTGGGCTCGTTGATGATGCGGAGCACGTTGAGCCCGGCGATCTGGCCGGCGTCCTTGGTGGCCTGGCGCTGGGCGTCGTTGAAGTAGGCGGGGACGGTGATGACCGCGTCGGTCACCTTCTCGCCCAGGTACGCCTCGGCGTCGATCTTCAGCTTCTGCAGGATCATCGCCGAGATCTGCTCGGGGGTGTGGCGCTGCCCGGCGACCTCGACCTCGACGCGGCCGGCATTGCCGGCGACCACCTTGTACGGGACCTGCTTGGCCTCGTTGGTGACCTCCGACAGCAGCCGTCCCATGAAGCGCTTGATCGAGTAGACGGTGTTCTCGGGGTTGACGGCCGCCTGGCGGCGCGCGAGCGTGCCCACCAGTCGCTCGCCGGTGCGGGTGAAGGCGACGACGGAGGGCGTGGTACGACCGCCTTCGGCGTTGGCGATGACGACGGGCTCGCCGCCCTCCATCACTGCCACCACGCTGTTGGTGGTGCCGAGATCGATGCCGACGGTCTTTGCCATGAAACGGGTGCCTCCGGGGGTGATGACGGTCTTGGGATGCCCGGCCGGGCGCCGGCGCCTCGAAGTGGGGCGGGGCCACGGGGCCGTGCTCCCTGCGTACCGCGGCCGGCGCCCACTCTAAACGTGGAGGGCGGGGGTGGGGAGTCCCGGCGGGGGTCCGGAGGCGTAGGCTCAATCCCGCAATGGGCGAGGACGGGCGGGAACCGAGCGCCGACAGCCTCCTCCGGGAGCTGCGGCAGCGCGCCGACGAGGACTTCACCGCTCCCCCGGTGGCCCACGAGACCGGCCGCCACACCGTCGAGCTGGCCGAGATGGGCGTCAAGGTGAGCATCACCCGATCGCGCTATCCCAACCGGGCCGACGGCGTCGACCAGTACGCGGTCACCATCTCCCGGCTGGGCCTCGAGCAGCCCCCGGAGGAGGCGCAGACCTGGCGGATCCTGACGGCCGCCTTCGGCGAGGCGGCTGCCCAGGCCCAGGAGCGTCCCGGCGGCCCGGTGGTGCGGATGTTCCGCGTCCCCGCCGTCTGACCGTCCGAGGACCGGCTCCCGATGTGCACCATCCTCATCGCCTGGCGCTGCGTGCCCGGCGCCCCGGTGGTGCTCGCCGCCAATCGCGACGAGTTCCTCGGCCGCCCGGCGGCGGCGCCCGCGGTGCTGGCGGAGCGGCCCCGCATCGCGGGCGGCCGCGACCTGGTCGCCGGGGGCACCTGGATGGCGGTGGCCGCGGACGGCCGGGTGGCGGCGGTCACCAACCGCCGCTCGGAGATGCGCGACCCCGCCCTCCGCTCCCGGGGCGAGCTGCCGCTGACGGTGCTCGGCGCCGGCGACGACGCCGCGGTGCGCCGGCTCGTGGCCGGCCTCGACCCCGGCGAGTACAACCCCTTCAACCTCCTCGCCCTCTCCCGGACCCAGGCGCTGGTGGCCCACGGCGCCGCCTCGCTCGAGGTGGTCGAGCTGCGGCCGGGGCCGCACGTGCTCAGCGTCCACGACCTCGACCAGCCCGGTGAGCCCCGGGTCGAGCATCTCCTCGTCCGGCTCGACGAGGCGGTCGGCCGCGCCACCGGGCCGCTCGCCCTGCTGGAGGAGATGGAGGACCTGCTCCGCGACCCGGAGTGGGCCTGCGTCCACGGCGACCTCTACGGCACCGTGTCGGCGTCCTCGGTGATTGTCCCCGACGCCGGCGCGGTCGTCTACCGCCACGCCCCGGGACGCCCCTGCGAGGTCGCCCACGGCGACCTCAGCGGGCTATTGGGCTCTGGGCGCTAACGCGCCCAATGGAGGGGGCCTCCCCCAGGCCATCAGCTCCTTCGTCGCTGACAGCCTTCCCCCTGTGGGCGCTCAGTAGCCCTCGCGGCCCACCAGGCGGACGAAGCGGCAGGGCCCCAGGTCCTCCATCTCGCAGTGGCGGCCCTGGCGCCGGATGCGGAGCAGCCGCTCGCCCTCGTCGCCCACGGTCACCGGCACCACCAGCCGGCCGCCGTCGGCGAGCGCCCGGATGAGCGAGAGCGGCGGGCGCGGGGCGGCGGCGCCCACGGCGATGGCGTCGAACGGCCCGCGGCCGTCGAGACCGGCGCTGCCGTCGGCGGCCACCACCTCGACGTCGATGCCCATCCGATCCAGCCGCGCCCGGGCGCTCCAGGCCAGCTCCTCGATGCGCTCCACGCTGACCACCCTGCCGGCGCAGGCGGCGATCACGGCGGCCTGGTAGCCGGAGCCGGTGCCGACGTCGAGCACCCGCTCGCCGGGCTGCAGCTGGAGCGCCTGGACGATCACCCCGACCATCAGCGGCTGGGAGATGGTCTGGCCGTGGCCGATGGAGAGGGCGCGGTCGGCGTAGGCCTCCAGCTCGTCGCCCTCGATCACGAAGGCCTCGCGGGGCACGTCCGCCATCGCCGCCAGCACCCGCTCGTCGTGGACGCCGCCGCGGCGCAGCCGGTCGAGCATCTCGGCACGGCGGGAGGCCTGGTCACCGGCGCCCCCGCCCCAGAGGCGGCCGAGAAAGTCCGCGCCATGTCCCATTCCCAAGTCGTACCACCGAGGGGCGGACAGCGGAAGTGTCAGCGCCCGCCGCCCGGCTGCGACGGCGGGCCGGGCTCGTCGACGTAGACGCGGGCGCCGGTGGCGGGGTCCATGTGCACCCGCTGCCGCCTGCCGCTCTCGGGGTCGACCAGCACCTCGTCGGTGGGGATGGTGGGGCCGGTGGGGCCCGGGCGGTAGCGCTCCCAGCCCAGCTTCCATGTGGCCACCGCGGCGGCGAGCACCACCGCGGCGATGGGGAGCCAGAGCAGCACCAGATGCATCAGGCGGCCGGCTCGACCACCACGGCGGTCCCGTAGGCGACGACCTCCGACATCGTGGTGCCGATCTCGGAGCTGTCGAAGCGCATCATCACCACCGCGTTGGCGCCGGCCGCGGTGGCCGTCTCCACGAGCCGGTCGATGGCCTGGCGGCGGGTGTCCTCGAGCAGCTTGGTGTAGGAGGCGACCTCGCCCCCGGCGACGCTGCGGAAGGCGGCGGCGATGTTGCCACCGAGTCCACGGGTGCGCACGGTGAGGCCGAAGACCTGTCCGATGACGCGGGTGACGCGATGGCCGGGAAGGTTCTCGGTGGTGGCGACGATCACGGCGGTTCTCCTCGGGAGCGGCGGTGGGGGCAGTATGCGGCCGCGCCGCCGGGCCCGACGCCGGGGCGCGTAGCCTGCTCTTCGTGCGGATCGAGCGGCTGTGGGCCGAGGACGACGTCGAGGTGCGGGCCATGCTCACCGAGCTGGCCCTCGACGAGCAGCAGCGCTACGCCCACCCCCAGCACACCCGGGAGGAGCTGGCCCGGGGCACCTCCCTCCCCCGGCATCACTTCACCGGCGAGAATCACCTGCTGGTGGCCCGGGACGAGGGGGGCACGGCCATCGGGCTCTGCTGGTGCGTGCTCTTCGACCCCGGGACCGGCCTGGAGGGCGAGGTGGCCGAGCTCTACGTGCGGCCTGAGGCGCGCGGCGGCGGGGTGGCGACCGCGCTGCTCCGGGAGGCCATGACCCTCTTCCGCCACCGCCAGGTCACCTTCGCCTGCGTGTGGACCCGCGACGACAATCCGGCGGCCATGGCCGCCTACCGCAACGCCGGGTTTACCCCCACCGAGCAGGCGGTGCTCACCTGGCTGCCGCTGCCCGGCCGATAATGCCTGCCCATGTCCCTCACCCCTGACGAGGTGGCCCACGTCGCCATGCTCGCGCGTCTCGGCCTCGACGAGGAGGAGACGGCGCGGCTGGCGGTCGAGCTCGGCGCCATCCTCGAGCACATCTCGAAGCTCAACCAGGTCGACACCTCGCAGGTCGCCGAGACCGCGCAGGTGGGCGGGCTGGTCAACGTGTGGCGGGAGGACGAGGACCGCCCTCCGCTCGGGCAGCGCGCCGCGCTGGCCAACGCCCCCGACCACGACGGCCGCTACTTCCGCGTCGGGCAGATCCAGGATGAGGCCTGACGTGGACGCCACTCCCGAGACGCTCGCCGAGTGCGTCGCCGCGCTGCGGGCGGGCACGGTGAGCGCCGCCGGGCTGCTGGAGCGCTCGCGCGCCCGCATCGCCGCCCTCGACCCGGAGGTGAACGCGTTCCTCGGCCGCACCGACGAGCTCGCCGACCGTGCCGCCGCCGCCGCCGACCGCCGCCTCGCCGAGGACCCGGCGACGGCGCCGCCGCTCTGCGGCGTCCCGATCGCACTCAAGGACGTGCTCTGCCTCGACGGCTCCGAGACCACCGCCGGGTCGCGGATCCTGCGCGGCTTCCGCCCCCCCTACACCGCCACCGCG
This sequence comes from Chloroflexota bacterium, assembly GCA_028287605.1. Taxonomy (GTDB): domain Bacteria; phylum Chloroflexota; class Dormibacteria; order Aeolococcales; family Aeolococcaceae; genus CF-96. The sequence continues at coordinate 89 of JAQBPI010000258.1, read as the reverse complement.
GTGCAGCGGCTGCTCGACGCCGGCGCGGTGGTGGTGGGCAGGACCAACTGCGACGAGTTCGCGATGGGGTCGTCCAACGAGAACTCCGC
>JAQBPI010000257.1 GCA_028287605.1 Chloroflexota bacterium | reverse complement strand
GACCGTCGTATCCCGCCCCGGAGGTGCACAGGTAGGCGACGAGGCAGAGGAGGCCGTTGCTCCCCAGGGTGATGTCGTTCAGTCCCCCGCTGTGAGCGTAGGGGTAGCCCGGGCCTGCGGTGGTGGCGTTGCCGGCGAGCACGAACGCTGCGGCGATGATCGGGGCGGCGGCGCTGGTGCCGCCGGCGGTCAGCCATCCGCTCGACTGGTAGGTGTCGTACACGCTCACGCCGGTGGCGGGGTCGGCGACCGCGGCGACGTCGACGGTGGTGCGCCTGGCGCAGCGGGTGTCGTGCTGCCAGGCGGGCTTGGGCTCGTAGCTGCTGCAGCCGCTGCCCGAGCCCGGCCAGGCGGTCTCGGTCCAGCCGCGGGAGTTCGAGGCGGGCTGCAGGGTGGTGCCGCCCACCGCGGTGACGTAGGGTGAGGTCGCCGGGTAGACGGTGCCGAAGCCGCTGTCACCCGAGGCGGCGACGATGGCGACGCCCGGATGGTGGAAGTGCGCGTCCCAGCCGAGCTCGGCCGGCTGCTCGCCGACGCCGAAGCTGTTGCTGATCGCGACCACCCCCGGCCAGCCGGCCGCGGTGTCCTCGGCCGCGCCGAGCACGGGGAGGTCGGGCGTGGCCGCCTCCACCAGGAGGATGTGGCAGTCGGGGCAGGCCGCCGACGTCATGTCGAGGTCGACCGAGATCTCCTTCGCCCAGCCCGGGTCCGCCGGCGGGTAGCTGGTGCCGCCGCTGCCGTCGATCCTGCGGAAGCAGCCGTTGGCGGTGGTGCACGGGGGCAGGCCGAAGGTGGAGCGGTAGACCGCCAGGTCGGCCTCGGCGGTCGGGTCGTCCATGGCGTCGACCACCGCGATGGTGCGTCCGCCGGAGCCGCCGGCGGGCAGGCCGTACGCGGCGTGCAGGTCGAACGGATGCAGGCCGGGCAGCTGGGGCGCCGGGTCGGTGGCCGGCATCGGCGGCGGCGCGGTGACCGGGGTCGCGGTGGGCGCGGGGGTCGGCGTGGCGCTCGCGCTCGTCGCCGGCGGCGTTGGCGAGGGGGTCCGGGTCGGCTTCGGCGTCCGGCTCGGCTTCCGCGTCGGGCTGGTCCTCGGCTTCTTCTTCCTCGCCAGCGGCTGGGCCTGGGTGCTGACCAGCGCGAGGCAGCGGGCCTGCCCCGGATTGGCGACCGGGCACGCCGCCTCGTACGCGTCGAGCGGGCGGTCTGCGGCCACGGTGGTCGCCGGCGAGGCGCCGGTCGCCGCCATCGGCGCCCCGCACCCGCAGACCGCCACCGCCAGCGTCAGCATCGCGATGGCGACGCTCAGTGCCCGTGCTCCGCGCATCCGGCAACCCCCCTCTTCCCGGCGGCATCTCGAAGCCGCGACCTCTGGTATGACGCAGGACGGAGGGGAAACCGTGCGCGGGGTGGCGTCCGACAATGCGCGGATGGACACCGTGCCCGCCGGGTCGCTGCGCATCCTGGTCGTCGAGGACGACCGGGCGCTGCGCGGCATGCTCGTCGCCGCCGCCGAGGGAGCCGGCTACCGCGTGGTCGCCGTCGGCGACGGCCTCGCCGCCGGCCGCGAGCTGCGCGCGCATGCCTTCGACGCGGTCCTGCTCGACATCGGGCTTCCCCTGGTCGACGGCTGGCACATCCTCGCCGATCTGGAGGGGCGGCGCGTCCCCCCGGTCATCGTGATCAGCGCCCGGGGCGAGGAGCGCGACAAGGTGCGCGCCCTGGACATGGGCGCGGACGACTACCTCGCCAAGCCCTTCGGCTCCGACGAGCTGCTCGCCCGGCTGCGGGCGGTGCTGCGCCGTGCCCGCCCCCCCGCGGAGCCGTCGCGGCTGGTCGAGGCCGGGGGCGTCAGCGTCGACCTGGGCACGCGCACCGTCCTCCGCGGCGGCGAGGAGGTGCGGCTCTCCCCCACCGAGCGCGCCCTGCTGGTCGAGCTGGCGCGGCACGCCGGCCGGGTGGTCGACCACCGCAGCCTGCTGCGCCGGGTCTGGGGGCCGGAGTACGCCGGCGAGCGCAACTACCTGCGCACCTTCGTGCAGCGGCTGCGCCTCAAGCTCGAGGCCGACCCCGCCGACCCGCGGCTGATCGTCACCGTCGACCGCGAGGGCTACCGCTTCGGGCCCCCGGCGCCGCCGTCGCGGGCTACCCCGGCACCGGGAGGCTGACGGCGAAGCGGGCGCCGCCGCCCCGCCTCTCCTCGAGCCACACCCTCCCGCCGTGCGCCTCGACCAGGGCGCGCACGATGGGCAGCCCGAGCCCGGTGCCGGGCGCGCCGTCGTCACCGCGGACGAAGCGGTCGAAGATGCGGTCGCGCATCTCCGCGGGCACGCCCGGGCCGCGATCCGCGACGCCGATCACCACCCCACCCTCGCCCGCACCGGCGTCCACGGCCAGCGGCGTCTCCGGCGGCGCCAGCCGGTCGGCGTTGCCCAGGAGGTTGTCGAGGACCTGGGCGAGGCGGTCCCAGTCGGCGAGGACCTGCACCCCCGCCGCAGCCTCCGCGTCCCAGGACACCGGCCGCCCGGGGCTGTGCCGGTGGAGGCGGTCGATCGCCGCCTGCACCGCCTCGGCGACGTCGACGGGCTCGCAGCGGAGGTCCAGCGCGCCGCCCTCGATGCGCGCCATGTCGAGCATGTCGCCGACCAGCCGGCCCAGCCGCCGCGCCTCGGCGGCGATGGAGGCGAGCTCGTCGCGCGCCGGCGCCAGGTCGGCGCGTCCCAGCAGCGCGGTGCTGCCGGTGAGGATGCTGGCCAGGGGGGTGCGCAGCTCGTGGGAGACGGTGGCGAGCAGCTCCTGGCGGGCGCGGTCGGTCTCCTCCAGGACCCGCACCTGGCGCTGGGTGCGCTCCAGCTCCAGGGCCACCCGCGCGGCCTCCTCCTGCTCGCGGTTGCGGCGCACCAGCTCGGCGTTGGCGAGGCTGAGCTCGCCCGCCAGCGCCACCGCGTGCCGCTGGGCCCGGCGGCGGCGCGAGACCAGGCCGCCGACCAGGAGGGCGGTCCCGGCGAGCATGGCGAGGTCGACGAGGTCGAACTCGTCGAGGAGGGTCAGGGTGCGGACCGGCGGGACGAAGTAGTAGTCGGCGAGCAGGAAGCTGGTGGCCGCCGCCAGGAGGGCCGGCCAGAGGCCGCCGAGCACGCCCGTGGTCGCGACGTAGCCGAGGTAGACGAGGACGTACTCGCGGGGGCTCGTGGAGCCGATCGAGAGCAGCGGGGCGGTCAGCGCCACCGGTCCGCCCACCGCGGCGGCGGCGGCGAGCACCGCCCGGACCGCGCGGCGCCGCCCCGAGCCCGACACCCTAGAGCGCCTCGTCCTCGTGGTGGGTGCGGTGGCGCACCGGCTCGAGCCGACGGAGGTGGTAGGGGACGTTGACGGTCACGATCCCGGGGCGGAAGAGCAGCGACGCCTTGAGGCGCAGCGCGCTCTGGTTGTGCAGCACCTGATGCCACCAGCGGGTCGCCACCAGCTCGGGGAGCACCACCACCACGGTGGCGTCGTGACGCTGCCGCTGGATGGCGGCGACGTAGCTGAGCAGCGGGCGCACCAGCGAGCGGTAGGGGGAGTCGATGATCTCCAGCGGCACCCGGTTGCCCCACGCCTGCCAGCGGGCGCGCAGGTCGGCGATCTCCTGGAGGTTGTCGCTGACGTGCACGGCGATGACCGTGTCGGAGATGCCGCGGGCCAGGGCCAGGCTCTGCATCGCCACCGAGTTGAGGCCGGCGATGGGCACCACGCAGACGATGTGCACGTCGCCCGGCGCCATCGGCGTCTCGGTGGCGATGTACGAGCCCACCTCGCGGTAGTGGCGGTTCACCGCGCGGCAGGTGAGCACCAGCAGCGGCACGATGACCACGATGATCCAGGCCCCGCGGGTGAGGTTGGACGCGCCGGTCACCAGCAGCACGGTGGCGCAGGTGACGGTGCCGAGGACGTTCAGCGGCAGCCCCCGCTGCCACCCCGGCTCGCGCCGCCGCAGCCAGCGCGCCACCATCCCCGCCTGGGACATGGTGAAGGCGGTGAACACGCCCACCGCGTAGAGGGGGATCAGCCGCGACACGTCGCCGCGGAAGCCCACCAGCAGCAGCACCGCCAGCGCCGCCAGCAGGACGATGCCGTTGCTGTAGGCGAGGCGGTCGCCGAGGCGCTTGAACTGGTGCGGAGCGAAGTCGTCGCGGGCCATGAAGAAGAGCAGCCGGGGGAAGTCGGAGAAGGCGGTGTTGCCCGCGAGCACCAGGATGCCGGTGGTGGTGACGGCGATGTAGAGATAGCCGAGGCCGGAGCCGAAGGCGGAGTGGGCGAGCTGGGAGATGACCGTCTCGTACCCGGGCCGGCTGGGGTCCTCGGGCACCACGCCGAGTGCGTGGGTGGCCAGCGTGATGCCCAGGAACATGATCCCGAGCAGCACCCCCATGGTGGTCAGCGTGGTGCGCGCGTTCACCCACTCGGGCGGCTTGAAGGCGGGCACGCCGTCGCTGATCGCCTCCACCCCGGTGAGCGCGGTCGCCCCCGAGGCGAAGGCGCGCAGCACCAGGAAGATGGTGAGGCTCTGGGTGACGTGCGCGACCTGTGGCGGCGCGCCGTGGAGCGAGCCGGTGGCGAGACG
>JAQBPI010000199.1 GCA_028287605.1 Chloroflexota bacterium | reverse complement strand
TGGCCGGCCTGGCTGGGCGGGCCGCCCTGCCACTGCGGCGGCCACGGCTGCCTGGAGAGCCTGGCCTCGGGCCTCGCCATCGCCCACCGCTTCGGGGTCGACGCCGAGCGCCTCGACGACCCCGCCGCCTGGGAGGACGTGGGCCGCTGGCTGGGCCTCGGCGTGGTCAATGCCATCGCTCTCCACGACCCCGACGTCGTCGTGCTCGGCGGCGGCGTCTGCCAGCGGTGGGAGCGGTTCTGGCCGTCGCTGTCTGCAACCATCGACGCCGCGCTCTTCCTCCAGCCACGGCCACCGGTGCGCCGCGCCACCCTCGGCAACGACCGCAACCTCTGGGGTGCGCTCGCGCTGGCCGGCGGCTGACCGGCTCAGGGGCTCAGCGCGCGAGCGAGGTGCTCGTAGGCGACGGGGTAGCGGTGGGCGGGGCCGCCGGGGAAGGTCTCGTGGCGGTGCTCGACGCCGAGCTCGGTGAGCACCTCGCTGAGCGCCGAGGTCCCCAGGTCCATGTAGTACTCGTCGGCGTCGCCGGCGTCGAGGTAGACGGCGCGGAGCGAGCGCAGCGCCTCGACGTGGTGGGGGGCCATGCGCACCGGGTCGTGGTCGAGCCAGCGCTCCCAGTGCCTCTCGTCGAGGGTGCCCGCGGCATCGACGGGCAGCCCGATGCCGAGCGGCGCCTCGGGGTCGGGCGAGTAGGCGGCCGCGCACCCGAGCACCATCAGCGGCCCGAAGTTGCGGCGGCGGTACACCTCGTCGCCGAGCAGCCGCTCGAGCAGCGCCGCCGGGTCGCCGCGGTGCTCGCGGAGCGCCCGGGCGAAGCCGCCGAGCTCGCGCCCGTAGCAGTGCTCGAAGAGGCTGTCGCCGGCGTGCGAGGCGCAGGCGCCGAAGACGTCCGGCCGCCGCATGCAGAGCACCACCGCGCCCACCCCGCCGCTGCTGTGCCCGGCGACGCCCCGGTGGGCGGGCGCGGGCAGGGTGCGGTAGCCGGCGTCGACGTGGGCGACCACGTCCTCGGCGACGTAGTCCTGGTGGCGGCCGGTGGCGGTGGAGTTGACGAACTGGCTGCCGCCGTAGCGTGTCGACCCGTCGACGTAGACGTAGACGCAGGGCGGCGGCGGGTCGGGCCGGCCGTAGAGGGCCTCCAGCCGTTCGAAGACGGTGGGCTCGAAGAGGTCGCGGTTGCACCACTCCTCGACGCACGAGCCGTAGCCGGGGAGCACGTAGATCGCGGGCAGGCGCCGCTCCGGCTCGTCGTCGTAGCCCGGCGGCAGCCAGACCAGGAGCCGGCGCCGCGCCGGGTCGCCGAGCGGGTTGCCGGCGAGCGCGGCGCTGTCGACGGCGTCGTCGACGAGGCGGCCCCGGTGCGGCGGCGCTCCGAGGGGCTCGGGCGGAAGCGGCGCCGGCGTCCCTGGCATCGGGGGCATTGTGCGGCTTGACGGTCCGCTCGGCCCGAGCCTACCCTCCGGCCTGCGGGGGAAGCGGCCAGCCACGGACGAGAGGAGACGGTATGCCGGTGCGGCTGGTGTGCGACAGCACCGCCGACCTCTCCGACGCCGACCGCGACGCCGGCCGGGTGATCGTCGTCCCCCTCACGGTGATCTTCGGGGAGGAGGCGCTGATCGACGGGGTCGACATCGACGCCGCGCGCTTCTACGAGCGGATGCGCACCAGCACCCACAACCCCACCACCAGCCAGCCCGCCCCCGCCGAGTTCGAGGCCGCCTTCCGCGACGCCGCCGCGGACGGCAGCAGCGTGGTCTGCACCACCCTCTCGGCGGAGATGAGCGGCACCCACGGCGCCGCCCTCCAGGCCCGCGAGGCGGTGCCCGAGCTCGACGTCCACGTGGTCGACACCCGCACCGTGGCCATCGGCCACAACGCCCTCGTCCGCGCCGCCGTCGAGGCCGTGGCCCAGGGCCGGAGCGCCGCCGAGATCGTCGAGCTGATCCGGGCCATCATCCCCCGGCAGCGCAGCGTCTTCACCGTCGACACCCTCGAGTACCTGCGCCGGGGCGGACGCATCGGCGGCGCGCGGGCGCTGCTCGGCTCGGTGCTGAACATCAAGCCGGTGCTCCAGGTCGCCGACGGCCGCATCGAGGCCCACGACAGGGTGCGCACCTACCAGCGCGCCCTCGACCGGATCGCCTCCGAGGTGATCACCGCCACCGGCGAGACCGGCCGCCGCGCCCGGGTGGTGCTCGGCCACGCCGACCGCCTCGCCGACTGCCGCGGCCTGGCCGACCGGGTCCGAGACCACTGCGAGGGCGAGCCCGACATCATCGAGATCGGCCCCATCGTCGGCTGCCACGCCGGCCCGGGCACGATCGGGCTCTCCTTCTACCTGCCGTAGGAGCGGCCGGGGATGGGCAGCCGTTGGAGCGAGCTGCCTGCCCTCGGTGGGGCGGCGAGGCTCCAGCAGCTGGCCCACCCGCGGACCATCCCGCCCCAGGCGACCCGCCGGCCACCCTACCGGCGCACTTCCACCCTGCGCCACTCGAAGCTGGTCATGCGCCGACGGATCGTCCGAGGTGGCCAGCGAGTCCGCCTGCGTCTGCTCCAGGGCACTTGGTGGGCTCGCCACCGGTCGCCTGGAGCGCTGGCCGTCGCCCCACAGGACGCCCAGCTCCGAGGAGAGGGTCTCGGAGTGGGCCCTCCTGCACCTGCGCGCGTTCGTCGTCACCACCGCGCCGCGGGAGCCGCGTCGGGGTCGTTGTGGATCGCCGCACCCGCCGGCGGCGCGCTCGCGGCACCGTGATGCTCGCGTCGACGAAGCCGCCGCCGCAGGCGCCGCTGCTCTCGCTTCTCGTCACGCTCCCTCCGCCTGTCCTCGGCTGCGATCCTCCTCAGGAGCTTCGTCTTCATGCCTCGCATCTCCGAGCACGGCCATCAGAGGACGAGGCCGCGGTGGCAGCGACATCCACGACCCTGAGCAGTCGGACGCCGCCCGGGGTCTGGACCCGCACCTGCTCACTCGGGCTGCGTCCGAGCAGCGCCCTGCCGACCGGCGAACCGGTGGAGACGCACTCCGGTGGAGCACCGGCCGTGACCCTGGTGACCAACGTGTACTCGTGCTCGCCGTCGGTGTCGCGCACTCGGACTCTGGAGCCCGGCACGACGACGCCGTTCCACGGCACGGTCGCGGTGGTTGCCGGATCGCTCATGTCGGGCATCTCGATCCTCCTTGTC
>JAQBPI010000184.1 GCA_028287605.1 Chloroflexota bacterium | reverse complement strand
GGGGTGCCGGTGAAGTGGCGGTCGATGACCTCGCGGCTCACTCCGATGGCCTCGAAGATCTGCGCGCCGCAGTACGACTGGATGGTGGAGATGCCCATCTTCGAGATTGTCTTGAGCAACCCCTTGCACACCGCCTTGACGAAGGTCGCCTCCGCCTTGTGGGCGTCGACGCCGGGCGGCAGCAGGCCGCGGCGGGCGAGGTCGTGGAGCGTCTCGAAGGCGAGGTACGGATTGACCGCCTCGGCCCCGTACCCCATCAGCAGGGCGAAGTGCTGGATCTCCCGCGCCTCGCCGGTCTCCACCACCAGGCCCACCGCGGTGCGCGTCTGCTCGCGGATGAGGTGGTGGTGGACCGCCCCGGTGGCCAGCAGGCTGGGGATGGGCGGGTGGGCGGCGTCGATGTTGCGGTCGCTGAGCACCAGGACCTGGTAGCCCTCGGCGATGCGCTGCGAGGCCATCCGGCAGATGCGGCGCAGGCCGCGCTCCAGCCCCCTGTCCTCGCCGAGGTGGAAGACCGTCGAGATCGTCGCCGCGGGGAAGTCGCGCTGGGTGACGTGGCGGATCTTGCCCAGGTCGGCGTTGGTGAGGATGGGATGGGGCATCTCCAGGCGACGCGCCTGGCTGGGCGCCTGCTCGAGCATGTTGCCGCCGGCGCCGAGCGTCGTCACCAGGGACATCACCATCTGCTCGCGGATGGGGTCGATGGGTGGGTTGGTGACCTGGGCGAAGAGCTGCTTGAAGTAGTTGAAGAGCGGTTGGGGCCGGTCGGAGAGCACCGCCGGCGGGGTGTCGTTCCCCATCGAGCCCACCGGCTCCTCGCCGGTGATCATCATCGGCGCCAGCAGGAACTTGAGGTCCTCCTGGCTGTAGCCGAAGGCCTGCTGCCGGATCAGCAGCGTGCCGGCGTCGGGCTCGGCGGGGTGCTCGGTGTCCTCGAGCTCGTGGAGGTAGATGGTGCCCTGGCGGATCCAGTCCCGGTAGGGATGGGTGCGCGCCAGCTCGGCCTTGGCGGCGGCGTCGTCGATGATGCGGCCGGCCTCGGTGTCGACGAGCAGGATCTTCCCCGGCTCCAGCCGCCACTTGCGGACGATGCGCTCGTCGGGGAGGTCGAGCACGCCCACCTCCGAGGCCATCACCACCAGGCCGTCGTCGGTGACCACGTAGCGCGCCGGACGCAGGCCGTTGCGGTCGAGGGTGGCGCCGATCACCCGCCCGTCGGTGAAGGCGATGGCGGCGGGCCCGTCCCACGGCTCGAGCAGCGCGGAGTGGAACTCGTAGAAGGCGCGGCGCTCCTCGTCCATCTCGCGGTTCTGATGCCACGCCTCGGGGATCATCATCATGATCGCGTGGTGCGCCGGCCGGCCGGTGAGCGACAGCATCTCCAGGGCGTTGTCGAACTGCGCCGAGTCGGAGCCGGACTCGTCGATCACCGGGCGCAGCTTCTCGATGTCGGCGCCGTAGAGCGCGCTCTTGAACCTCGACTGCCGGGCGCGCATCCAGTTGACGTTGCCGCGGACGGTGTTGATCTCGCCGTTGTGGGCGCTGTAGCGGAAGGGCTGGGCGATGTCCCAGCGGGGCAGCACGTTGGTCGAGAAGCGCGAGTGCACCAGCGCCAGCGCCGAGACGACGCTCTGGTCGACGAGGTCGGGAAAGAAGGGCGCGATCTGCCGCGCCATCAGCATCCCCTTGTAGATCACCGTCCGGCAGCTCAGGCTGCAGATGTAGAAGAGGTGGTCGCCGGGGGGAGGCGTCTCGTCGCGGCGGCGCTCGATGACCCGGCGGAGCACGTACAGCCGCCGCTCGAGCACGTCGCCGTGGACGCCGACGGCGGCGACGAAGAACTGCCGGATGGCGGGCATGCCCGCGCGCGCGACATAGCCGACCGCCGCCGAGTCGTGGGGCACGTCGCGCCAGCCCAGCAGCCGCAGGCCCTCGTCGTCGCAGCAGCGCTCGACGATCGCCTCGCAGCGGCGCCGCTCCTCGGGATCGGTGGGCAGGAACACCATGCCCACCCCGTAGGCGTCGGGGGCGGGCAGGTCGACCCCCGCCTCGCGGCGGAGGAAGGCGTCGGGGATCTGGATGAGGATGCCGGCGCCGTCGCCGGTCTCCGGGTCGCAGCCGCAGGCGCCGCGGTGGCCGAGGTTCACGAGCGCCTCGAGGCCCCTGCCCACGATGGCGTTCGAGCGTTCGCCGGCAATGCTGGCCACGAACGCGACACCGCAGGCGTCGTGCTCGAAGCGGGGATCGTAGAGGCCCTGGGGGATCAGTCTCGTCATGGGGGCTGGTCCTGGGTGTGCGGTGGTACGGCAGAGGGGATTCCGGTCTGCCGGCGCCGGCCGAGCCGGGGGTGGTGGCTCCAGGGACGCCGTGCGAGGATGGCCGGGGATATGGGTGGTCGCCGCGCCTTCGCTTCAACTGTAGACCATACCGTAGTCCTCGCCGATGCGCCATCCCATCCCGCCGAGGACGGACCGGTCAGATGGGGCCGGCACCCCAGGGGAGAACGGCGGTTCCCATGCCGGCGACGCGCTCCTCGACCGCGGGCCGGTGGCCGCCCTCCATTGCGGGCCGCCGGACAGGACGCCGGCAGTCCCGGCCGCTCCCGGCCGACTGTGTCATTGGACCAGGAGGCCCGAGCCCGTCTGCGCGGGGCTCACGACCGGGGAGGGAGGCCCGCCGGGGCCCGAGGCCGACCGTCGACCCGGAGTAGGTAGCATGGCGGCCAGGGGAGGCTCACCCGTGGCTCTGCCACCAGCGGAGGTGTGCTCGGATGACGGTCCGTGGTGCCGAGGTCGCCGGCTCCGGCAAGGGCGCGAGCGCCGGCGACGCCGGCGTGACCACCGGCGTCCTCGCCCGGCTGCGGCGGGACGCGCCCTGGTGGCTGCTGCCGGTCACCGTGGTGGTGGTCCTCGGCGGCTTCATCGTCTACTCGATCTGGGCGTCGACCACCGGCGTGGGCGAGGCCCGGAACGCCCCCTACCTCTCACCCCTGTACTCGCCGGGGTGGCTCGCGAACCACATTCCCGTGTTCCCGGGACTGCTCTGCATCCTCGTCCCCATCGCCTTCCGGGGCACCTGCTACTACTACCGCAAGGCGTACCACCGCTCCTTCCTCTGGGATCCGCCCGGCTGCGCCGTCCCCGAGCTGCGCCACGGCGGCTACCGGGGTGAGACCGCCTTCCCGCTGAGCCTCAACAACCTGCACCGCTTCGCCCTCTACGGGGCGGTGGTGTACATCCCCATCCTCGCCTTCGACGCCGCCAACGCCTTCAGCCTCGGCGGCCACCTGTACCTGGGGCTGGGCACGGCGATCATGGTGCTGAACGTCGTGCTGCTCGCCGGCTACACCCTCTCCTGTCACTCCCTCCGCCACCTGGTCGGCGGCAGCGTCGACTGCTTCTCCTGCGTGCGCTTCGGGCGCCAGCGGTACGGCGCCTGGAGGGGCGTGACCCGGCTGAACGTCTTCCATCCCACCTGGGCGTGGGTCAGCCTCTTCAGCGTCTGGGCGGTCGACGCCTACGTCCGGATGCTGAACGCGGGCTGGTTCACCGACCCCCACCTCCTGTTCCGATGATCCCCGAGAGCTACGACACCATCGACTGCGACGTCCTCGTCATCGGCGCCGGCGGGGCCGGGCTGCGCGCCGCCGTCGCCGCCGGCGAGGCCGGCTGCGACACCGTGGTGGTGACCAAGTCGCTGCTCGGCAAGGCCCACACGGTGATGGCCGAGGGCGGCATCGGCGCCGCGCTCGGCAACGTCGACCCCCGCGACAACTGGGGGGTGCACTTCGCCGACACCATGCTCGGCGGCCAGCTGCTCAACAGCTGGCGGATGGTCGAGATCTTCGCCCAGGAGGTGATCGACCGGGTCTACGAGCTGGAGCGCTGGGGCGGGCTCTTCGACCGCACCCCCGACGGCCGCATCAGCCAGCGCGCCTTCGGGGCGCACACCTTCTGGCGGCTCGCCCACGTCGGCGACCGCACCGGGCTGGAGCTGATCCGCACCTGCCAGGACCGCGCCGTGCACGCCCCCAACGTCACCGTGCACATGGAGTACACGCTCACCACCCTGCTGAAGGACGGCGACCGGGTGGTCGGCGCCGCCGGCTACCGGCGCAACGACGGCACCTTCGTGGTGTTCCGCGCCAAGGCGGTGGTGCTGGGCAGCGGCGGCTGGGGGCGGATGTACAAGCACACCAGCAACTCCTGGGAGGGCACCGGCGACGGCGCCGCGCTCGCCTACCGCGCCGGCGCCGAGCTGCTCGACATGGAGTTCGTGCAGTTCCACCCCACCGGGATGATCTGGCCGCCGGGGGCGCGCGGCATCCTGGTCACGGAGGCGGTGCGCGGCGAGGGAGGCCGGCTCTACAACTCCCTGGGCGAGCGCTTCATGGAGAGGTACGACCCGAAGAAGATGGAGCTCTCCTCCCGCGACGTGGTCGCCCGCTCCATCTACAAGGAGGCCCAGGCGGGTCGCGGGTCACCTCACGGCGGCGCCTTCCTCGACGTGCGCCACCGCGGCGCCGAGTACATCAGGAAGCGGCTGCCCTCGATGGTCGAGCAGTTCCACGCGCTCGCCTCGGTGGACATCACCACGGAGCCGATGGAGGTCGGGCCCACCATCCACTACACCATGGGCGGGGTGCGGGTCGCGCCCGAGACCGGTGCCACCACCGTACCGGGTCTGTACGCCGCCGGCGAGGTGAGCGGCGGGCTCCACGGTGCCAACCGGCTCGGCGGCAACTCGCTCGGCGACATCCTCGTGTTCGGCAAACGCGCCGGCGAGGCGGCCGCCACCGAGGTCGCCGGCCGCGCCCACGTCGCCGTCGACGAGCGGCAGGTCGAGGCCGAGCAGCGCGCGCTGCTCGCCCATCTCGACCCCCACGAGGAGGGCGAGAATCCCTACCTGCTCCACGAGGCGCTCCAGGAGGCGATGCAGGACGACGCCGGCATCGCGCGCACCGAGGAGTCGCTGACCCGCTCGCTGCACGCCATCCAGGAGCTGTGCGAGCGCGCTCCGCGGATGCGGGTCGGCGGTCGCCGCATCCTCAACCCCGGGTGGCACACCTGCCGGGACGTGGTGAACATGCTGGTGATCAGCGAGGCGATCGTCCGCAGCGCGCTGGAGCGGCGGGAGAGCCGCGGCTCGCAGTGGCGCCTCGACTTCCCCGACCTCAGCGAGGAGCAGGGACGGGTCAACTACGTCACCGACGACGGCGGCGACGGCATGCGCATCCGGGCCGTGCCCCGCGAGCCCATCCCGCCGCGCCTGCAGCGCCTGATCGACGAGGAGCTGGCGCTGCGCGCCGTCACCACCATCCCCGTCCGGCCCGACCAACGGATCGAAGGCCCGGCCGTCGCAGCGGTGGGCAGGGAGGCCTGAGATGGCGATCGCGGAGAGACCCGCCCAGCGGGGGACCGCCCCGCAGCCCGGAGCCGGCTCCGGGAGCGACGGCGCGCCCCTGGAGTTCCACGTCTTCAAGGGCATCCCGGGCGAGGAGCAGGGCGAGGTCACCTACCGGGTGCCGCCCGTGACCGGCATGGTGGTGCTCGACGCCATCCACTGGATCCAGAAGCACGTCGACACCGACCTCGCCTGCCGCTGGAACTGCAAGGCCGCCAAGTGCGGCAGCTGCTCGGCCGAGATCAACGGCATGCCCCGGCTGATGTGCAAGACGCGGATCGACGACCTCCCCGACGGCCCGATCACGGTGCGCCCGATGACGGCGTTCCCGCTGATCAAGGACCTGGTCACCGACGTCTCGCACGCCTACGAGGTGAACCGGCGCATCCCGCAGTTCACCCCCGCGGCGGACGAGCCGTCGCCGTTCGTCATCCAGGAGATGGACCTGGAGCGGATCTATGAGTTCCGCAAGTGCATCGAGTGCTTCCTCTGCCAGGACGTCTGCCACGTGCTGCGCAGCCACGACCTCCAGGAGCAGTTCTACGGCCCCCGCTTCTTCGTGCGCGTGGCTTCGCTGGAGATGCACCCGAAGGACACCGTCGACCGTCTCGAGGCGGTGCGCACCGAGGGCGGGCTGGGCTACTGCAACATCACCAAGTGCTGCACCGAGGTGTGTCCCGAGCACATCCACATCACCGACAACGCCATCATCCCGCTCAAGGAGCGGGTCGCCGACCGGCACTGGGACCCGCTCCGCGCGGTCAGCAGGCTGCTGCTCGGCAAGCGCTGAGACGTCGCCCCGGCGCGACACCGGCGCGGCCGGATCGAGCGCATGATGGGGGAGTGATCGCAGCCGCCGTCCTCCTCGGCGTCCTCGTCGCGCTGCTGGGCGCCTTCGTCGCCTTCTACCTGTACTCGCGCACCCCGGCCTGGCGCACGTCGGAGACCCGGATGGCGACGATGCGCCTGCTGGTCATCATCGGACCGATGTTCGGGGCACGCTTCGAGAACCCGCCTCCCGACCGCCCCGCGGTGATGGGCGAGGGGCCCGACCCGGCGGTCGAGGACCCGAAGGCTCCCCGGATCGGCCAGGGGGAAGACTCACGATCCAGGAGCTGATGGCCTGGGGCAGTCCCCCTCCATTCTGCGCGGAAGCGCAGGGAGGGCTAGGGCCGCGACCCGATGAGGGCTCCGGTGCCCAGCGACGGGATCCCGGCGCCCACCTCGTCGCGGCGGGAGTCGATCACGTCGACGAGGTCCCGGACCGCCTCGGCGCTGCGGTGCAGGGCGGCGCTCTCCTCCTCGCTCAGCTTCACCTCGAGCACCTCGACGAGGCCGCCGGCGCCGAGCTGGCAGGGCACGCCGGTGAAGAGGCCGCGGATGCCGTACTCGCCCTCGAGGCGGACGCTGCAGGGCAGCACCTGGCGCCTGTCGAGGAGGATGGCGTCGACCATCTGGGCCGCCGCCGCGCTGGGCGCGTAGTACGCGCTGCCGGTCTTGAGCAGGCCGACGATCTCCGCTCCGCCGTCGCGGGCGCGCTGGACGATGGCGTCGAGCCGCTCGCGGGGGATGAGGTCGGCGATCGGGACGCCGGCCACGGTGGAGTACCGGGTGAGCGGCACCATGGTGTCGCCGTGGCCGCCGAGGACGTAGGCGTGGACGTCCTCGACCGAGGCGTCGAGCTCGCGGGCGATGAAGGTGCGGAAGCGGGCGGTGTCGAGCACCCCGGCCATGCCGATGACCCGTTCCCGGGGGAAGCCACTGACGGCGCCGGCGAGCTGGGCCATGGCGTCGAGGGGGTTGGTGACCATCAGCAGGATGGTCTCGGGAGAGCGGCTCGCCACCTCCCTGACCACCGAGGCGATGACCCGGGCGTTGGTCATGACCAGGTCGTCACGCGACATCCCCGGCTTGCGGGCGACGCCGCTGGTGACCACGACGATGTCGGATCCGGCGGTCTCGTCGTAGCCGTTGGTGCCGGTGACGAGGGAGTCGTAGCCGACGATGGGGCCGGCCTGGAGCATGTCCAGCGCCTTGCCCTGGGGCAGGCCCTCGACGATGTCGACCAGCACCACGTCGGCGTAGTCCCGCTCGGCGAGGCGCTGGGCGAGGGTGGCGCCGACGTTGCCGGCTCCGACCACGGTGATCTTGGCGCGCACGTGTGGACACTCCAGCTGATGGGCCTGAACGGGCGCCGGCGACGGGAGTGGGCCCCCTCCGCCCCGGCGCCGGGCCGCGCGGTAGTGTAGCTCGGAGCCGATGAGTCCCCGTTCCGCCACCGCCGTCAAGCGCACCACCGTTCCCCGGGGCGCCCGTGCCCGCGCCGCCACCGTGGTCGAGCGGCTGAAGGACGAGTACCCGGCCGAGTGCGCCCTGGTCCACCGGTCGCCCTGGGAGCTTCTGGTGGCCACCATCCTCAGCGCCCAGACCACCGACGAGCGCGTGAACATGGTCACGCCGGTGCTCTTCGCCGCCTATCCCACCGTCCACGACCTCGCCGGCGCCTCGCTCGCCGACGTCGAGGAGATCATCCGCTCCACCGGCTTCTTCCGCTCCAAGTCGCGCGCCATCGTGGAGATGTCCCAGGACCTGGTCGCCAACCACGGCGGCGAGGTGCCCCCGCGGATGGAGGACCTGGTGCAGCTCCGCGGCGTCGGCCGCAAGACCGCGAACGTGGTCCTCGGCGTCGCCTTCGGCGTGCCCGGCTTCCCCGTCGACACCCATGTCACCCGGCTCACCCGGCGGCTGGGCCTGACCCGCTCGCTCGACCCGGTGCAGATCGAGAAGGACATCTGCTCGATGGTGCCGCCGGAGGAGTGGACCGACCTGAGCCTCCGGCTCATCCTCCACGGGCGCCGGTGCTGCACCGCCCGCGCGCCCCAGCACCAGGCGTGCGTCCTGCGGGACATCTGTCCCTCCGCCGAGGGCGAGCCCACAAGCGCCCCGAAGCCGCGTCCCCGGAGGCCGCAGCCGCAGAAGGCACCGCCCCCCCGAGAATAGGCTCCATGCACACGCCGATCTGCGACCTCCTCGGCATCGAGTTCCCGATCGTCGGCTTCAGCCACTGCCGCGACGTGGTCGCCGCGGTCAGCCGTGCCGGGGCCCTGGGGGTGCTCGGCGCGGTCGGCTTCAGCCCCGCGCAGCTCGAGGTGGAGCTCAGCCGGCTGGACGCCGCGGTGGGCGGGCGCCCCTACGGAATCGACGTGCTCCTGCCCCAGCGCTTCGCCGGCGCCGAGGAGGGGGGAGGCTCCCTGGAGTCCCTCACCGCCCTCATCCCCGACGAGCACCGCCGGTTCGTCGACGACCTGCTGGAGCGGTACGGGGTTCCGCCCCTGCCCGACGGCACCGCGGTGCGCAGCGGCATGCTCGATGTCTCGCAGCGCGGCGTCGGCGCCCTCCTGGACGTCGCCCTCGCCCACCGCCCCCGGCTGGTGGCCAGCGCCCTCGGGCCGGCTCCCGACTTCCTCGTCGACGCCGCCCACCGGCAGGGCGCCGTGGTCGCCGGCCTGGTGGGGAGCCGCCGCCACGCCGAGCGGCAGCGCGCCGCCGGCGTCGACCTGATCGTCGCCCAGGGCTGTGAGGCGGGCGGCCACACCGGCGAGATCGGCACCATGGTCCTGGTCCCCGAGGTGGTCGACGCGGTCGCCCCCATCCCCGTGCTGGCCGCCGGCGGCATCGGCAACGGCCGGCAGATCGCCGCGGCGATGGCGCTGGGGGCCCAGGGGGTCTGGTGCGGCTCGGTGTGGCTGACCACGCCGGAGGCCGAGACCCACGCGGTGGTGCTCGAGAAGATGCTGCGGGCGAGCTCCGGCGACACCGTGCGCACCCGCGCCACCACCGGCAAGCCCGCCCGGCAGCTGCGAACCGCCTGGACCCAGGAGTGGGACGACCCCGCCCATCCCGACCCGCTCCCCATGCCCCTGCACACCATGCTGACCGCCGAGGCGCAGACCCGGGTGCAGCGCGCCGCGAGCACGTCCGGCTCGGGCGCCGAGCAGCTCATCACCTACTTCGTCGGGCAGGTGGTCGGGAGCATGAACAGCGTGCGGCCGGCGGCCCAGGTGGTCCACGACATGGTCGTCGAGTACCTGGAGACCGCCGCGCGGCTCTCCCTGAGGGTGGAGGCCTAGCTGCGGGTGGTTGCGTCTAGCTTCTAGCCCGCGCGCAGGGTGCCGGCGACGACCCGGACGGGGCGGCGGCTGAGCTCCACCGAGCGCATCGCCTCCATCAGGCCGGGGTCGTCGGTGGTCGCCCAGGTGCGCCGGCCGTCGGCGAGCAGGCAGGCGGCGACGCCGTGCTCGGGGGCGCCGGAGCGGTCGTGCATCACCGTGCAGGTCTCGAGGGTCGCCTCGCCGTCGTGGGTCTCCGCGAGGGCCCGTCGGGGGAGGTGGTCGACCTCCACCTGGACGGAGAGGTGGCGGAAGCCGTGGCGCGGCGGCCGGGTCGAGTAGACGCCGACGGCGTGCTTGCTGAGGTGGCCGCCGTTCGCCGAGCAGAGGCCGGCGGTGCCGGGGTCGTCGCGCAGCCGCGCGGTCATGGCGGCGATCGCGTGGCTGACGTAGTTGCTCCAGGGGCCGCCGGCGAAGGTCAGCCCCCCGGTCACGGTGAGCTCGCGGTCGAGGGGCAGTCCCAGCTCGGCGGCGGCGACCTGCACGGCCGACGGGAAGCAGGAGTAGAGGTCGACATGGGCGAGCTCGCCGGCCCCGATCCCCGCCAGGCGCAGCGCGGCCCGGCCCGCGGCGGCGATGGCGGGGGAGGAGTGGAGGTCGGCGCGCTCCGAAAGGGGGTGATCGTCGGCCTCGGCGGCGCTGATCGGGAAGACCCAGCGGTCGCGGGCGACGCCGAGCGCCGCGGCGGTGCCGGCGGATGCGAGCAGGATCGCCGCCGCCTGGTCGACGTGGTTGTTCGCGTTCATCAGCTTGGGGTAGGGGAAGCCGACCATGCGGTTGTCCGGCGTCGGGGTGCCGATCTCCTCGGCGCTGAACCGCCGCCGCAGCACCGCGTGGGGGTTGGACTCGGCGACGGCGCTGAACCCCGCCCAGAGCCCGGCGATGGCGCGGCCGTGCTCGGCGATGCCGCGGCCCGCCGCCGCCCGCAGCGCGTTCTCGAAGAGCGGGTAGACGGCGACGGGCATCACCAGCCCGGCCTCGACCTCGACGGGGCCGCCCATGTCCAGCGGCCCGCCGATCGTCTCGGAGGGCTCGAGCCCGGCGGGCTGGGCCGTCCAGGGCGGGCGCTCGCCGGTCTCGCGGCGGATCGCCGCCCGGGTCCGCCAGGCCTCGGCGCCGCCGATGAGCACCAGGTCGGCGCGTCCCTCCTGGATGTCGATGGCGGAGCGGGTGAGCAGCTGCTGGGGGGACTGGCCGCCGGGGTGGGTGTAGGCGGTGTGACGTGGTGCGGCACCGAGCAGCTCCGCGACCAGCCTGCCGGGGTCGGCATAGCGCCAGGAGAGGAGGTTGACCACCCGCACCGAGTCGAGCCTGCGGAGCAGCCCGGTGACCCCGCTGTCGGCCTCGGCGCGCCGCGCCGCCTCGGCGAGCAGCTCGACCGGCTCCGGCGCGTGCCCCTCCCGGTGGCAGATCTGGCCGGCGCCGGCGATCACCGGCGTGCGCGGATCGAGGCTCATCCGAGCCGGGCCACGGTCAGGCAGGGGCGCCGCCCACCTCCTGGGCCCACGCCTGCGCCTGGTCGTCCGGGACGGGGGTGTGGCCGTCGAGGGAGTGGGCCAGCCGGCGCGCCTCCTCGGGAGAGAGCCGCAGCCGTCCCACCTCCTCGGGGGCGAGCAGCTCGGTCTCGATGCAGAGGTCGATGAACTGGTCGAGCTCGACGGCATCCATCGGTTCGAGCCAGCGCGCCTTGCGGATGAGGCGCTCTCGCGAGCTGGGGAGGTAGATGCCGAGATCGGCGAACGCGAGCAGGACGGCTCTCGCCATCTCGAGGGGGGTGGACACGCGAGTCACTCCTGGGCCGGCACGGCTTGCGGTGAGAAGGTGGCGCCACGCGGCTTCGCCGATGGTACGCGCCCTTCGGGGCGGTCGGTGGCCGTCGCACGCTCGTCACCCCCGGTCAGGGCCGGGCGGAGCTCTGCAGCGCCGCGGCGAGCAGCGCCGCCACCTCCACGGTCTCGCGCCGCTGCCGCTCCCGCCAGGCCGGGTCGTCGCGGTGGCCGAGCAGGTCGTCGTACAGCGCGCCGTAGAGGTCGTTGACGAACTGGCGGTCGCTGAGCGCTCCGGTGGGGTGGCTCCGTCCCTCGGTGCCGCCGCCGACGGCGCGCAGGGCGGCGTCCTCCCAGCGCAGCTCGGCGCCGCGGTCGGGGAGCACGAGGGAGACCAGGTTGCGCCGCCGCTCGCCGGCGTAGGAGACGGCGATGCGGGCGCTGCCGGGTCCGACGGCGAGCTCGACCGCGGCGCTCTCCCGTCCCGGCTCGCCGTGGCGCTCGGCCCGGAGCACCCGCGCGCCCGGGTCGAGGCGGTGGCAGAGGGCCAGGTAGTGGACGCCGTGGTCGCCGAGGATCCCGCCCTCGCGGTCGCCGTGGGACCGCCAGCCGCCGGCGCTCAGCGGGTCGGTGCCGGGTCGCTCCACCTCGACCTCGAGGCGGAAGCGGGTGCCCGCCGCCAGCGGGCCGCGGAGGCAGCGCTCGGTCACCCGCCAGGCGGGTGCGTGGGCGTACTGGTGCACTGTCGCCAGCAGCCAGGAGGGAGCCGCCGCGGTGAGGCGGCGGAGCTCGTCGACGTCCCCGGCGGCGACCCCGAGCGGCTTCTCGCAGAGCACGTCGACGCCCCGCCGGGCGGCGGCGGCGATCGCCGGGAGGTGGGCGCTCGGCGGGCTGGCGATCACCAGCAGGTCGCAGCCCGAGCCGTCGAGCAGGGCCTCGACGTCGGCGAACGGCCGGCCCCGGCGGGTGCGCTCCACCACCGTGGCGCAGCGATCGGGGTCGGGGTCGCAGACGCCGGCGATCACCGCGGCGCCCGTCTCCTCGGCGCGGCAGAGGGCGGGCAGGTGTGCCCGGAGCGCTGCCGACCCCAGTCCGCAGAGGCCGACGGCGGTCGGGATCACCCCCGCACCGCCCCCGGGGCCAGCGCCGCGGCCAGCGCCTCCAGGGCGGCGTCGGCCTCCTCGGCGCCCAGGGTGAGCGGCGCGTTCAGCCGCACCCGGGGCACCTGCGCCACCAGCAGCCCGTGCTCGAGACAGGACAGGAACAGGCGCTGACTGAGCTCGGGGCCGGCGAGCCCGCCGGTCTCCGGGTCGACCAGGTCGAAGCCGAGCATCAGCCCCACCCCCCGGGTGGCGGCGACGTACGGCGACTCCGTCTCCAGGTCGCGCAGCCCCGCGGCGAGCCGGGCGCCGGTGCCGCGGACGTTCTCGAGAAACCCGTCGCCGGTGACGATGTCGAGCACCGCCAGGCCGGCGGCGCAGGCCACCGGGTTGGCGCCGTAGCTGCTCGAGGTCGCCGAGGGCTCGGCGAAGAGGCTGTTGTCCCAGAGCTCGCTGCCGGCGGCGACGCCGCTCAGCGGGTAGCCGCCGCCGATCGCCTTGCCGAGGACGAGGATGTCCGGGGCGACGTCGTACCAGCTCGCCGCAAACACGGTGCCGAGGCGGCCGAAGCCGGTGATCGACTCGTCGTCGATGAGCAGCCACCCGCGACGGCTGCAGAGCTCGCGGAGCGCCCGCAGGAAGTGGCGCTCGGGGGGGAGGTTGCCGGCGGTGCCGAGGATGGGCTCGACGATCACCGCGGCCACGCCGCCCTCGAGCCCGGCCGCGTACTCGTCGAGCGCGTCCAGCGCGGCGGCGCCGTCGCCCGCGCACTCGGGGTAGCTGATGGCGTCGTGCCCGGCGCAGATCGGGTAGTCCACGTCGTGCACCCAGTCGACCCCCAGCCAGGAGCGTTCGTCGGCGTGGCGGTGCCCGGTGAAGCGCACCCCGGTGCTCTTCCCGTGGAAGCCGGTGGTGAAGGAGAGCAGGTGGCGCCGGCCGGTGACCGACTGGGCGAGGCGCACGGCCACCTCGACCGCCTCGGTGCCCCCGGAGTAGAGGGCGGCGCGCTCCAGGCCGGCGGGCAGCACCTCGGCGAGCGCCTCCAGGTACTCGGCGTGCTCGGGGGTGTGGAGCACGCAGGCGGCGAGCCGTCCCGCCTGGCGGCTCAGCGCCTCGGTCCACCGGGGATGGCCGTGGCCGATGGCGGCGACGCCCATGGCGGTGGCGAAGTCGAGGTAGCGCCGTCCCTCGGTGTCGACGAGGTGCGCACCCTCACCGTGCGTGATGACCAGGCCGGCGTTCTCGGCGATGCGGCGCGGCCCGCCACCGCCGAGCCGGCGGATGGTGTCGGGAGCGCGGGCGGTGGCGGCCATGCGGGCCGCAGTGTACGAAAGCTCTCGCCTCACAGCGCGTCGCCACCGCCGTGGCGGGCGCGCAGCCGGCGGCGCTGGTGCTGGTAGCGGCGCAGGTGATAGGGGACGTTCACCACCACCGTCCCGGGGCGGAAGAGCAGCGCCGCCTTGAGCCGCAGCGCGGTCTGGTTGTGGAGGATCTGCTGCCACCAGCGGGTGGCCACCATCTCCGGGAGCACCACCACGATGGTGTCGTCGGGCTGCTGCTGGTCGATGGCGTCGATGTAGGCGAGCAGCGGCCGCACCAGTGAGCGGTATGGCGACTCGATGATCTCTAGGGGCACGTGGTTGCCCCACGCCCCCCACTTCGCCTTCAGCCGTGCGATCTCCTCGGGGTCGTCGCTGATGTGCACCGCGATCACCTGGTCGGAGATGGTGCGCGCCAGCGCCAGGCTCTGCAGCGCCGGCCCGTTGAGGTCGGAGACGGGCACGATCACCACCGGCTTCAGCTCGCCCGGCGAGGTCGGCGTCTCGGTGGTGAGCTCGGTGGTGACGTCCGCGTAGTGGCGGTGGATGGCGCGGAAGGTGAGCACCAGCATCGGGATGATCACCAGCACCACCCAGGCGCCGGTGAGGAACTTCTCCCAGGCGGTGATCAGGAAGACGGTCGCGGTCAGGGTCATCCCCACCGCGTTGATGGCGAGGCCGCGCTCCCATCCGGGCTCGCGCAGCCGCAGCCACCGCGCCACCATCCCCGCCTGGGACATGGTGAAGGCGAGGAAGACGCCGATCGTGTAGAGGGGGATGAGCGAGTCGGTGCGGCCACGGAAGACCACGAGCAGCACGATCGCCAGGGTCCCCAGCACGATGATGCCGTTGCTGTACGCGAGCCGGTCGCCGAGGCGCTTGAAGAGGTGCGGAGCGTAGTCGTCGCGCGCCATGAAGAAGAACAGCCGCGGGAAGTCGGAGAACGAGGTGTTGGCGGCGAGCACGAGGATCGCGGTGGTGGTGGCGATCACGTAGAAGTACAGCAGGGTGGTGCCGAAGGCGGCGTGGGCGATCTGCGAGATCACCGTCTGGTAGTGGGGGTCGCTGGAGTCGTACGCGCGGGCGCCGACCGCACGTGCCGCCAGCGTGATGCCGCTGAACATGAGCGCCAGCAGGGTCACCATCACCGTCAGGGTGGTGCGCGCGTTCTTCCACTCCGGCGGCTGGAAGGCGGGGACGCCGTCGGAGATCGCCTCCACCCCGGTGAGCGCGGTGCAGCCGGAGGCGAACGCCTTGAGCAGCAGGAAGATGCTCACCTGCCGGGTGGCGTTCTCGAGCGTCGGCGTCGCCTCGGGGAGGTGGCCGGTTCCCCACCTGATCGCGATCACCGTGAGCATCACGAAGATGCCGGCGATGAAGAGGTAGGTCGGCGCCGCGAAGATGCTCCCCGACTCGCGGATGCCGCGCAGGTTGCCGAGGATGAGGAGGATCACGAAGGAGACGCAGAGCTCGACGCGGTAGGTCTGCATGGCCTGAGCGGCGCTGACGATGGAGTCGACCCCGCTGGCCACCGACACCGCCACGGTGAGCACGTAGTCGGTCATCAGCGCCGAGCCGGCGACCACCCCGGCGAGCGGCCCCAGGTTGTCGCTGGCGACGATGTAGGAGCCGCCGCCCTTGGGGTAGGCCTTGATCGTCTGCCGGTAGCTCAGGCCCACCGCGATCAGCAGGAAGAGGATCGCGCCCATGATCGGGATGGAGTAGCTGTAGGCCGCCGCCCCCGCCGCGCCCAGCACCAGCAGGATCTGCTCGGTGGCGTAGGCGACCGACGACAGCGCGTCGGAGGAGAGCACCGCCAGCGCCTTGACCTTGGTGAGGCGCTCGTGGATCGCCTGCCGGCTGGCGATGGGGCGGCCGAGGAGGGCGCGGCGCAGCCGGCCCAGCTGGGTCCTGGGCTTGGCGCCCTCCTCCCGTGCCTGCAGGTAGCCCTCGGACACCTTCTCGAACTCGCGCCGGCGGGAGCGGGCGCCGCGCACGTAGCGGTCGCCGGGCAGCGTCCCCCGCGCCTGCCGGAGGTCGAGGTCGGGGTCGATCTCCTCCGGAGTCCCCCTGCCGGTGTCCCGCGCCCGGGGGGTCGTCGCCCACCTCCGGCCCGCGTCGCGAAGGGAGCGGACCTCCTCCTCGCTGAGACTCACCTGACCGGGGACGGGGGTCCCGGAGGCGTTCGAGTCGGCGGGGGGGGCGCTCACGACGGCTTCGGACAGTGTAGGGAGCAGGCGTCCTGGGCGCCTCCGACCCACCATCGACGTGACGTCCGCTAGGATGCAAGCGACACCCGCCCGCCACCATCGTCGTAGCAGCCCGCGGCGGGCTGCCCAACCCATCCCTTGTGACCGTCACGCCCATTCCTCACATGCCCACCGACTCCGCCAACCACGAGGCGCCGACGGAGGGCTCTGCCCCGCCGGACGCCGGGACGCGCCAGGACGCACCCGACGCTGGTACGGCCGTGCCCACCGACGTCCCCGTGGAGGCGACCGTGCCCGACGACGCCGTCGAGGCCGCCGCCGAGCCCGCCGCTCCCGAGGCC
>JAQBPI010000170.1 GCA_028287605.1 Chloroflexota bacterium | reverse complement strand
CGCATCTGCCGGATGGCCTCGCAGCGCATCGCCGAGGGCTACCAGGTCCTGGTGCTCAGCGACCGCAACATCGACGCCGCCCACCCGCCCAAACCCAGCCTGCTGGCCACCGGGGCGGTCCACCACCACCTCATCCGCGAGCAGACCCGCACCGCGGTGGGCCTGGTGGTCGAGACCGGCGAGGCGCGGGAGGTCCAGCACTTCGCGCTGCTGATGGGATACGGGGCCGAGGCGGTCAATCCCTACCTCGCCTTCGAGACCCTCCACGACCTCGCCCGCCGCGGCCTGCTGCCGCCCGGGGTCGACGCCCACAAGGCCGAGGCGACCTACGTCAAGGCGGTGTGCAAGGGGCTGCTCAAGACCATCTCGAAGATGGGCATCTCCACCATCCAGTCGTACTGCGGCGCGCAGATCTTCGAGGCCATCGGCGTGAGCCGCGAGGTCATCGACCGCCACTTCACCGGCACCCCCTCGCGCATCGGCGGCATCGGGCTCGAGGTGATCGCGCAGGAGGCGCTGGCCCGGCACTCCGACGCCTTCCCCGAGGTGCGCGTGGGCGCCCCCGCGCTCCAGGAGGGCGGGCAGTACCAGTGGCGCCGCAACGGCGAGTTCCACCAGTGGAACCCGGAGACCATCGCCAAGCTGCAGCACGCGGTGAAGGCGAACGACGAGAGCTGGTACCGCGACTACGCCGCCCTGGTCGACGACCAGACCCGGCAGCTGAAGGCGCTGCGCGGGCTCTTCACCCTCCGCAGCGACCGCCCCTCCGTCCCGCTCGAGGAGGTCGAGCCGGCCAGCGCGATCGTCCGGCGCTTCGCGACCGGGGCGATGTCGCTGGGCTCGATCAGCCCCGAGGCGCACGAGACCCTCGCCATCGCGATGAACCGCCTGGGCGGCAAGTCGAACACCGGCGAGGGCGGCGAGGACCCGCGCCGCTACACGCCCGACGCCAACGGAGACTCGCGCCGGAGCGCCATCAAGCAGGTGGCCTCCGCCCGCTTCGGGGTGAACGCCAACTACCTGGTCAACGCGTCCGAGCTGCAGATCAAGATCGCCCAGGGCGCCAAGCCCGGCGAGGGCGGCCAGCTGCCCGGGCACAAGGTCGACGAGTACATCGCGAAGCTGCGCTACTCGACCCCCGGGGTGGGGCTGATCTCGCCTCCCCCCCACCACGACATCTACTCGATCGAGGACCTCGCCCAGCTCATCCACGACCTCAAGAACGTCAACCCCCAGGCGCGGGTGAGCGTCAAGCTGGTCGCCGAGGTCGGGGTGGGGACGGTGGCCGCGGGGGTCAGCAAGGCCCACGCCGACCACATCGTCATCGCCGGATACGAGGGCGGGACCGGCGCCTCGCCGCTCTCCTCGATCAAGCACGCCGGCATCCCCTGGGAGATCGGGCTCGCCGAGACCCAGCAGGTGCTGGTGCTCAACGACCTGCGCAGCCGGGTCACCCTCCAGGCCGACGGCCAGATGAAGACCGGCCGCGACGTCGTCGTGGGCGCCCTGCTCGGCGCCGAGGAGTTCGGCTTCGCCACCTCGGCACTGATCGCCAGCGGCTGCATCATGATGCGCGTCTGCCACCTCAACACCTGCCCGGTGGGCATCGCCACCCAGGACCAGCGGCTGCGCGCGAAGTACGACGGCAGGGCCGAGTACGTGGTGAACTTCATGACCTTCCTCGCCGAGGACGTGCGCCGGCACATGGCGCAGCTCGGCTTCCGCCGCTTCGACGAGATGATCGGCCGCGCCGACATCCTCGACGTCCGCGAGGCGATCGACCACTGGAAGGCGCAGGGCCTCGACTTCTCGCTGCTGCTCCACCGTCCCGAGGTGCCCCCCAGCGTCGAGGTCCGGCGGATGATCGACCAGGACCACGGCCTCGGCCAGGCGCTCGACCACGAGATCATCGCCCTCGCCCAGCCGGCCATCCAGCACGGCCACCCGGTGCAGATCGAGCTGCCCATCCGCAACGGCAACCGCACCGTCGGAGGCATGCTGAGCGGCGAGATCGCCCGGCGCCACGGCGAGCAGGGACTGCCCAGCGACACCATCCGCATCGACCTGCGCGGATCGGCCGGCCAGTCCTTCGGGGCCTGGCTGGCGCGCGGGGTGACCCTGACCCTCCACGGCGACGCCAACGACTACGTGGGCAAGGGCCTGAGCGGCGGCCGGCTGGTGGTGCGCCCCCCCGACGGCTCGCGCCTCGTCGCCGAGGAGAACATCATCGTCGGCAACGTCGTGCTCTACGGTGCCACCGCGGGTGAGGCCTACTTCCGCGGTGTCGCGGGCGAGCGCTTCTGCGTCCGCAACAGCGGCGCCATCGCCGTCGTCGAGGGGGTCGGCGACCACGGCTGCGAGTACATGACCGGCGGCGTCGCCGTGATCCTCGGCCGCACCGGCCGCAACTTCGCCGCCGGGATGAGCGGCGGCATCGCCTACGTCCTCGACGAGGACGGGAGCTTCGCCGGCCGCTGCAACATGGGCATGATCGAGCTCGAGGCGGTGGAGAGCGAGGGGGACGTCGAGCAGCTCGCCTCGCTGCTCCAGCACCACGCCGACTACACCGGCAGCCCCGTCGCCGAGCGCCTGCTCGCCGACTGGCCGGCGGCGCAGGTGCGCTTCCTCAAGGTGATGCCCATCGACTACAAGCGGGTGCTGCAGGCCAGGCGCACCGTCCCGCTCGAGATGGTCGGCTAGGAGCACCGCAGATGGGCAAGTTGGGGGGATTCATCGAGTTCCATCGGCGCCTGCCACCGCGGCGGCCGGTCGACGAGCGGCTCAGCGACTACCGCGAGGTCTACCTCCCCTGGTCGAACGACGCGGTGCGCGAGCAGGCGGCACGCTGCATGGACTGCGGCATTCCCTTCTGTCACAGCGGGTGCCCGCTCGGCAACCTCATCCCCGAGTGGAACGACCTGGTCTGGCGCGACGACTGGGAGAGCGCGATCGAGCGTCTCCACGCCACCAACAACTTCCCCGAGTTCACAGGCCGGCTCTGCCCCGCCCCCTGCGAGCCCGCCTGCGTGCTCTCGATCAACGACGACCCGGTGACCATCAAGCAGGTCGAGGTGTCGATCATCGACCGCGCCTTCGAGGAGGGATGGGTGCGCGCCACCCCTCCCGCCCACCGCACCGGCAGGAAGGTCGCGGTGGTGGGCTCGGGGCCGGCGGGCCTCGCCTGCGCCCAGCAGCTCAACCGCGCCGGCCACCAGGTCACCGTGTACGAGAAGGACGACCGCGTCGGCGGCCTGCTCCGCTACGGCATCCCCGACTTCAAGCTGGAGAAGTGGATCCTGGAGCGGCGCATCGACCTGATGAGCGCCGAGGGCGTCGCCTTCGAGTGCGGCTACGACGTCGGGGTCGACATCACCGGCGCCGAGCTGCGCGCCCGCTTCGACGCCGTGGTGCTGGCGATGGGCGCCGGCCAGCCCCGCGACCTGGAGGTGCCGGGCCGCGACCTCGCCGGGGTGCACTTCGCCATGGAGTACCTCCCCCAGCAGAACCGCCGGGTCGCCGGCGAGCTGATCGGCGATGCCGAGACCATCGTCGGGGAGGGGAAGCGGGTGATCATCCTCGGCGGGGGTGACACCGGCGCCGACTGCCTCGGCAACGTTCACCGCGAGGGCTGCGCCTCGGTGCACCAGTTCGAGCTGCTGCCGCCACCGCCGGCGGAGCGAGCCTTCGAGAACCCCTGGCCGCAGTGGTCGGTCATCATGCGCTCGTCGGCCGCCCACGAGGAGGGCGGGGTGCGCGACTACAGCATCCAGACCACCGGATTCAGCGGCAGCGACGGTCGGGTCGAGCGGCTGCACGCGGTGCGGGTCGAGCCCCGCAGGGTCGACGGCCGGATGCAGTTCGTGCCCCTCGAGGGCAGCGAGTTCACCATCGACGCCGACCTCGTGCTCCTCGCCATGGGGTTCGTGCATCCGGTCCACACCGGGCTGGTCGAGCAGCTGGGCATGTCCCTCGACGCTCGCGGCAACGTCGCCACCGACGACGACTTCCAGACCTCGGTGCCCGGCGTGTTCGCCGCCGGCGACGCCCGCCGCGGCCAGTCGCTGATCGTCTGGGCGATCGCCGAGGGCCGCCTGGCCGCACGCGGCTGCGACCGCATCCTGATGGGGTCGACCCGGCTGCCGTAGCGGGGTCAGCCCGCCAGGCCGGGGAGGGCGGAGGCGCGGGCGCGGTCGAGCGCGCGCCGCACCAGGCGCGGCACCCGGGCACCCATGATCTCGAAGCCCTCCCCCACCGTCGCCCCCATCAGGAACCGGGCGTAGATGCCCTCGGCGACGATGGCGAGCTTGTAGTGGCCGAGGGCGACGTACCACTCCAGCGCCTCGAGGCGGGCCCCGGTCGCCTCGGCGTAGGCCTCGACCAGCTCGGCGGGCCGGTGGAACCCCGGATCGGCCGTGATCGCCGAGAGGGAGAGCAGCTCGCGGTCCTCGTCGGACTCCCGCGGATCGGCCCAGTAGACGAGCAGCAGGCCCAGGTCGGCGAGGGGATCGCCGAGGGTGGACATCTCCCAGTCGAGGATGGCGGCGACCCGCCCCGGCTCGTCGGGGGCGAGGACCAGGTTGTCGAGCTTGTAATCGCCGTGGACGATGGCCGGCGGCCCGGACTCCGGCAGGCCCTGCTCGAGCCGGCGGCGCAGCTCGTCCATCTCCGGCAGCGGGCGGGTGCGCGACGCCTCCCACTGCTGCCACCAGCGGCGCACCTGCCGCGCCAGGAACCCGGCGGGGCGGCCGAAGTCGCCCAGCCCGACCTCGTCGGGCCGCACGGCGTGCAGCCCGGCCAGGGTGGCGATCAGCGCCGTCGACATCGACCGCCGCACCTCCGGGGTGTGCGGCCAGGCCGCCGGCAGGGTGTCGCGGACCACGTGTCCGGCCACCCGCTCCATGACGTAGAAGGTCACCCCCAGCACCGCGGGGTCGTCGCAGAGCAGCACCGCACCGGGGACGGGGATGCCGGTGTCCCCGAGGGCGCTGATCACCCGGTACTCCCGGGCCATGTCGTGGGCGGTGGGGAGGACGTGCGCCAGCGGAGGGCGCCGGAGCACCCACTCGCGCTCGCCGTCCCCGATCACGTAGGTGAGGTTCGAGCGCCCGCCCGGGACCAGCTCCGCGCGCAGCGGGCCGGCGAGCCCGCCCACCGCGGGCGCGAGCACGGCGGCCACCGCCTCGGGGTCGACGCCGCGCGGCACCTCGCTGTCCACGGAGGCGCAGCGTGCCAGATCCTCGCGACAGCGTGCACCCGGCGGCGTCTCCCGCACCGGCTGGTAAGGTCCGCCAGGCATGCGCAGCCGCTTCCTCGACTGGTCCGGCCCCATCGCCTTCGCCCACCGGGGCGGCGCCGGAGACCATCCCGAGAACACCATGCCGGCCTTCCGCGCCGCCGTGGAGATGGGCTACCGCCACCTCGAGACCGACGTCCACCTCACCCGCGACGGCGACGTGATCGCGTTTCACGACGAGGTCCTCGAGCGGGTCACCGACCGCCGCGGACGGATCGGCGAGGTCACCACCGCCGACCTCGCCCGGGCCGATGCCGGGTACTGGTTCAGCCGCGACGGCGGCGCCACCTTCCCCCACCGCGGCCGCGGGGTGCGCATCCCCCTGCTCAGGGAGATCATCGAGGCGTGGCCGGAGGCGCGGCTCAACATCGACACCAAGTCGGACGCGGTGGTCGAGCCGCTGGCCGCCCTGCTGCGCCGGATGAACGTGCTCGACCGGGTCTGCGTCGGCTCCTTCTCCGACCGGCGGCTGCGCCGGTTCCGCGCCCTGGCGGGTGACTGGGTCTGCACCTCGATGGGCCCGCGCGCGATCACCCGAGCCCGGCTCGCCTCGCTCGCCGGCCGCATCCCCCGGCAGGGCGCCGCCTGCATCCAGCTGCCGGTGCGCCAGAGCGGCGTGCCCATGGTCGAGCCGCTGATGATCCGCGCCGCCCACCGCTCCGGGCTGGCGGTGCACGTCTGGACCATCGACGACCGCGCCGAGATGGAGCGCCTCCTCGACCTCGGCGCCGACGGGATCATGACCGACACCCTCGAGACCCTCCGCGACGTCCTCCGCGGCCGCGGCGCCTGGCACGGGGACGGCGCCCCGGCCTGATCTGCGGCCGGCGAGCTCGGCGAGCGCGCGGCCCGGGCGCTGGCCCGCGTCCTCGCTCCCGAGACGGCGAGGGTGGCCTGAGGGTCAGCCGACCTCGACCCAGATGGCCCGGGCCTTCGACGTCCCGAGGGCGACGTGATGGCCGCCGACGCTGACCGCCAGCGCCCCGGCGCCACCGTCCATCTCCGCGATCTCGACCTCGGCCCCGGGCACCAGGCCGTGGGTGTCGAGAAGGCGGAGCAGCTCGGGGGCCTCGTGCTCGGCCACCTCGGAGATCCGGGCGATGCGCGCCGGGGTGTTGGGCTCGAGATCGGCGAGCGCGACCAGCTCGTGCAACCGCGGCGGACGGCCCGGGATGGTGTTGCCGTGGGGGCAGGTGACCGGCTCCCCGAGATGGCTGTTGAGCCGCTCGAGCACCAGATCGGAGAAGCCGTGGGCGAGGCGGCCCGCCTCGCGGTCGGCGGTGGCCCAGTCGAGCCCGAGCACGTCGGTCAGCCAGCGCTCCAGCAGGCGGTGGCGGCGGACGATCCGCGCCGCCACCTCCTCGCCGCGCGGCGTCAGCGAGACGCTGCGGTCGCGGGCGATGCCCACCCAGCCGTCGCGCTCGAGCCGCTGCAGGTTGACGCTCACCGTGGGAGCGCTGACCCCGAGCCAGTCGGCGAGGCGGCTGGGACGGACGGTCTCGCCCTCGTGGGCGATGTAGTACACGCACTCGAGGTAGCGGTCCACCGTCTCGGTGCGATGGGCCTCGGGCGGAGCCCCCTCCTGCGTCTGCTCCTCGGCCATCATCCGATCTTACCCCAGGCCCGTTCTCCCCCCCGGCCGGAGGCATCGCGGGATCAGTGGCGGAACCAGTACACCGCCGCCGCGGGCGGGAGCGCGACCAGCAGCAGCCCCACCACCACCCGGTTCCAGAGCGCCGACCGGCGGTCGCGGATCAGCCCCACCACGGCGAGGAGCCACAGCACCGTGCCGGCGAGGATGAGGACGAGCGCCAACGCCACCGCGCGAGCGTAGCACCGGGCGACGCCGGGTCCGGCGCCCCCGCCGCGCGGTGCCGACGGGCTACCCTCGCCCCCCCACCGACACGGAGGAACCTCATGCGCGACAAGCACGGCGGCCCCACGGTGCTGCGCCGGTTGGGCCGGATCGGGATCGCCTCGATCTTCATCCACAGCGGCATCGACGCGGCGTTCGAGCCGGGCATGAGACCGGCGAAGCTCGAGGCCGTCGGCATCCCCGAGCCGGAGCTCATGGTGCGCCTCAACGGCGCCGGCATGGCGATCGCCGGCACCGCCCTGGGGATGGGCATCCGCCCCCGCGAGTCGGCGCTCGCCCTGCTCGCCCTCCTGGTGCCCACCACGCTGGTGGGCCACCCCTTCTGGAACGAGGAGGGCCCCGCCCGGCGCATGCAGGAGGTGCAGTTCCTCAAGAACGTCGCCATCGCCGGCGGCCTGCTCACGGTGATCGCCTGCGAGAGCTGAGCCGGCGACCGGAGGGTGGGGTGGCCAGAGGGATTTGAACCCTCGACCTCCAGGGCCACAA
>JAQBPI010000144.1 GCA_028287605.1 Chloroflexota bacterium | reverse complement strand
CCCCAGCCGCTCCCGCCACCCATGCCCCACCGACCGTTCCCGGCGGCGTCGATCGCGGCGCCGAGGCCCATCGCGCCGGGCTGGTGCAGCCGATGAACCGGCCGGTGCAGCTCCTCGGGCTCACCCCCGGCTCGCTGGCCTTCGACCCCCAGCCGGTGGGCAGCTCGGCAGCGGCGCGCACCCTCACCGTGGCCAGCACCGGCAGCGCGCCGCTGCGGGTCCGGGGCATCGCCCTGTCGGGCGGCAACGCCGGCGCCTTCGTCGTCGTCGCCGACAGGTGCTCGGGGGTGACCCTGGCCCCCGGCGCCTCCTGTCCGGTGTCGGTGAGCTTCGCCCCCGACGCCGCCGGCAGCCGCAGCGCCACCCTCACCATCGACGGCGAGGGCGCGGGGCCGGCCACCTCGAGCCTCACCGGGATGGCGATCGACGCCCCGATCACCGCGACGGGGCTGCCGGTCGACTGCGGGCAGTCGACGGCCACCCGCTGCGCAGTCGGCGCCATGTACCAGCAGCTGCTGGGGCGCCCCGTGGACGACGCCGCCCTCCAGGGCTACGCCACCCAGCTCGACGCCGGGCAGACCACCCGCCAGAACGTGGCCGTCGCCATCCAGACCAGCGACGAGTGGCGGACCCACATGGTCACCCTCCTCTTCAAGGCGGTGCTGGGACGGGCGCCCGATCCCGGCAGCCTCGGCTACTACGTGCCGCTGCTGCGCTCCGGCACCGTCGAGCAGGTCACCGCCGCCATCGCCGCCTCGCAGGAGTACCTCGCCCGCGCCGGCGGCAGCAACGACGGGTTCGTGTCCGCCCTCTACCAGGACTTGCTGCACCATCCCGCCGATCCCGCCGGGAAGGCCGGATGGCTCGACCAGCTCAACCGCGGTGCCACCCGGGAGGCGGTGGCGGGGAGCGTGCGCCGTTCCGCCGAGGCCCAGGGCGTGGTCGTCCAGGCCGCCACCAGGCAGCTGCTCGGCCGGGCGGCGACCGGCCCGGAGCAGACCAACCTCTCCAACGCCATGGTCAACGGCCTCAGCTACCAGGCGATGCTGGGCTCGCTGATGCAGACGGACGAGTACCTCGCCCAGGTAGTGCCGCTGGCGCTCACCGACGTCGCGCTGGCCAGCTTCGTCGACGGCGACCCCAGGGCGACCGCCAGCCAGTTCACCGCCACCGTCGACTGGGGCGACGGCAGCCCGCCCAGCGCGGCCGTGGTCAGGAAGGGCAAGAGCGGCTTCACGGTGACCGGCTCCCACACCTACGCGGCGCACCGGTCGTGGACGGCCGCCATCCAGATCGACCACTCGGGCGGCGCGCAGGCGCAGACCACCACCACCGTGGTGGTCTGACCGCGTCGGGTCCGCGACCGTCTACTCGTCCATCCGTTCCGGGGGCGGCGAAACCTCCGCGACCGGGGGATCGGGCGGCAGCCCGCGGCGCATCCGCTCGAGGCGGGCACGCACCGAGGGGTCGAGCCGGTCCTCGAGGCGGCGGGCGTAGGTGGCCTGCTCGCGTCCCCGCGCGGCGTCGCGGCCGAGCTCGCCGAGGGCGCCCTTCACCTCGGTCTCCAGGCTCCGCGCGTCCATGGTCGCCACCCCCATGGCGCGCACCATGTCGCGCTGGAGGCGGTCGGAGGTGGCCACCGTCACCTCGCCCGCCCGGCCCGCCTGCCCCGCCCTGTAGGCGAGCCGCTCGATGACGTGGTCGGCGCTTCCCGAGGCGCCGCCGAAGCGGACGGTCACCCCGTCGATCACCTCGGCGGGGCTGGCGATCGCCGACCGCGGACCGTCGAACACCACGGTGACGCGCACCCCGCGCACCGCGCCGTACTCGGCGAGGGCGACCACCAGGAGCCGCCGCGACTCCTCGAGCCCGGAGCGGAGAAGCGCCGACTTGAGGTCGGGCCAGGCGTGGATGACGTTGTAGCCGTCGACGATGAGCAGGCGCATCGCCGCTCATCCTGCCCGGAAGTCGCGCTGGCGTGCGGCCTCGTAGAGCAGGACGGCGCCGGCGGCGGCGGCGTTCAGCGACGCCACCCGGCCGAGCATGGGCAGGGAGACGAGCGCGTCGCAGCGCTTGCGGGTGAGCGGCCGCAGCCCCTCGCCCTCGGCGCCGACCACCAGCGCCACCGGCGAGGTGTAGTCGAAGCGGTCGTAGCGCATATCGGCCGCGGCGTCGAGGCCGACGCACCAGTAGCCGGCCTCGCGGAGCCGGGTCAGCGCCGCCGCGAGGTTGGTCACCACCGCGATGTCGAGGTGCTCGACCGCCCCCGCCGACGCCTTGGCCGCGGCCGGGGTGATCCCCGCCGCCCGGTCGCGCACCAGCACCATGCCGCCGGCCCCGGCGGCGTCGGCGGAGCGGGCCAGGGCGCCGAGGTTCTGGGGGTCCTGGATGCCGTCGAGCACCAGCAGCAGGCCGGGCGACCGCACCCGCGCGAGCAGCTCGTCGAGGCTCAGCGGCGTCCGCGCGTGGAAGTAGCCGGCGATGCCCTGGTGGTGCTCGGTGTGGGCGATGTCGTCGAGGCGGCGGCGGGAGGTCTCCTCGACGGGGATGCCGCGCTCGGCGGCGCCCTCGAGGATCTCGCGCAGCCGCGGCTCGTCGCGCACGCCGGCGGCGAGCACCAGCTTGCGGGCCGGCCGCCCGGCGCGGAGCGCCTCGAGCACCGGGTTCTTGCCGTAGAGGATCTCCACCGCCGGTCCCTGTGCCCCTGCGCTCAGAGCCGCCGCCAGCGCTGTCCCCGGGGCGTGTCCTCGACCCCGATGCCGAGCGCGGCGAGCCGGTCGCGGATCCCGTCGGACCGCGTCCAGTCGCGCTCCGCCCGGGCCTCGGCGCGCTCCTCCAGCAGCCTGCGCACCTCCGGGGTGAGCGCTGCGTCGCGCTCGCGGTCGACCAGCGGGAGCACCCCGAGGATGTCGTCCACCCGCTCGACCAGGGCGAGCAGCGCGGCCCGGCCGGCGGCGTCGACGCCCCCGGCGTCCAGCATCGCGTTGGCGTCGCGCAGCGCGGCGAAGACCACCCCCATCCCCTCGGGGAGGTTGAGGTCGTCGTCGAGCGCCGCGTCGAACTCGCGGACGGCGCGCTCGGCGAGGAGCACCGCGGGACCGCCGGCCCCCTTGCGCGGCGGCAGCGCCTCCAGCCGGTCGCGGAAGGTGGCGAAGCGCTCCACCGCCTCGTTGCTCATGTGCAGGGCGCCGGCGGTGTAGTTGAGCTGCTTGCGGTAGTGGACGGTGGCGCCGAGCAGGTAGCGCACCGCCGAGGGCCGCGCCCCCTGGTCGACGAGGTCGCGCAGGGTGTGGAAGTTGCCCAGCGACTTGGCCATCTTCTCGCCCTCGACGCGGAGGTGCTCGTTGTGGCACCAGAGGCGCACGAAGGGCACCCCGGTCGCCGCCTCCGACTGGGCGATCTCGTTCTCGTGGTGCGGGAAGATGTTGTCGACGCCGCCGCAGTGGATGTCGAAGCTCTCGCCGAGCAGCGCCATGCTCATCGCCGAGCACTCGATGTGCCAGCCGGGACGGCCCCGTCCCAGCCGCGTCTCCCAGCCGATCTCGTCGGGACCGACGTTCTTCCAGAGGGCGAAGTCGCGCACGTTCTCCTTGCCGTACTCGTCGGCGTCGACGCGGCCGCTGGCGCCCGCCACCAGGCCCTCGGCGCGGAGCCCGCTCAGCCGCCCGTAGGTCGGGAAGGCGGCGATCGAGAAGTAGATGCCCCCGTCGCCGCGGTAGGTGGCGCCGCGCTCGCCGAGGCGCTCGATCAATTCCACCATCCGGTCCACGTACTCGGTGGCCCGGGGGTAGTGGTGGGCGCGGCGGATGCCCAGCGCGTCGAGGTCCTCGTAGAAGGCCTGGATCCAGGGCTGCGTCTCCTCGTCGAGGGAGCTGCCGTGGGCGACGGCGTTGCGGATGATCTTGTCCTCGACGTCGGTGAGGTTCATCACGTGGGTGACCCGGGGGAAGCGCTGCTCCAGCACGCGGCGGAGGACGTCCTCGAAGAGGTAGGCGCGGAAGTTGCCGATGTGGGCCCGGGCGTAGACGGTCGGTCCGCAGGTGTAGAGGCGGACGTGGCCCTCCTCGAGGGGCTCGACGGGCTGCGAGCGGCGGGTCATGGTGTCGTGGAGGCGGAGCACGGCCGGTCAGCTTATCCGTGTGAGCAGCACCACCGCGCTCGCGGCGATGCCCTCGCCGCGCCCGGTGAACCCCATGCCGTCCGAGCTGGTCGCCGACACCGCGACCCGGGAGGGCTCGACCCCCAGCGCGCCGGCGAGCGCCGACGCCATCGCCGCGGTGTGCGGGGACAGCCGCGGCGCCTGGGCGATGGCGACGACCTGCGCCGAGCTCACCGCGAACCCGGCGTCGCGAGCCAGGGCGGCGACGTGGCGGAGCAGGTCGACCCCCGAGGCGCCCCTCCAGCGCTCGTCGCCCGAGGGGAAGTGGCGGCCGAGGTCGCCGAGGCCGGCGGCGCCGAGCACGGCGTCGCACAGCGCGTGGCTGACCGCGTCGCCGTCGGAGTGACCCTCCAGCCCGGAGCCGTGGGGCACCTCGATGCCGCCGAGCATCAGCGGCCGCCCGGGCACCAGGCGGTGGGCGTCGATCCCGTGGCCGATGCGCACCGTTCAGCCCTCCTCCCCGGCGAGGGCGGCGCGGAGCACGGCGAGGTCGGCGGGGCGGGTGACCTTGAGATTGCGCGGGTCGCCCTCGACCACCGCCACCACCACCCCGAGGTGCTCGACCAGCGCGCAATCGTCGTCGGCGACCACCCCGTCGCGGAGTGCCACCGCGTGGGCACGGCGGAGCAGGGCGGCGTCGAACGCCTGCGGCGTCTGCACCGCCACCAGCTCGGAGCGGTCGAGGGTCGCCGCCACCACCGCGAGCTCGCCGTCGCGGCGCACCCGCTTCACCGAGTCCACCACCGGGATCGCCGCGGTGGCGGCCCCGTGGAGCCGCGCCGCCTCGACGACCGCGAAGAAGAGCGCCCGCGGGCAGAGCGGGCGCACCGCGTCGTGCACGCAGACCAGCGGCGCGTCACCGGCGACCTCCAGCCCGGCGCGCACCGAGTCCTGCCGCCGCTCGCCGCCCTCGACGAGGCGGAGGTCGTCGATGCCCACGGCGGCGGCGAGGGCGCGCACCCTCTCCCAGCTCTCGGCGGGCACCACCACGGTCACGCTGTCGAAGAGGCCGGGGGCGGCGACGGCGGCGAGGGTGCGTCCCAGCAGGGGGACGCCGCCGGCGTCGAGCCAGATCTTGTCGCGCCCCATGCGTGTCCCCCGTCCACCGGCGGGGAGGATGACGGCGACGCTCAGCGCTCAGCTCTCGGCGACACGGGGGGCGCGGACGGCGCGAGGCGGGCGCCGGGGCGGGTCGACCGCCGCCGTGCCCGTGCCGGCGGTCATCACGGTGGCGAAGATCATCCGCCCCGACGGCGTCTGGAGCACGCTGGTGACGGTCGCACGCACCGAGCGCTCGAGGTGGGCGCGGGCGCCCTCCACCACCACCATGGTGCCGTCGTCGAGGTAGCCCACGCCCTGGTGGGGCTCGCGGCCCTCCTTGACGATGGTCACCTCCATGACCTCGCCGGCGGCGAGGATGGGCCGCATCGCCAGGGCGAGGTCGTTGAGGTTGAGCACCCGGACGCCCTCGATGCGGGCCACGCTGGTGAGGTTGTGGTCGGTGGTCATCACCGAGGCGTCGAGCGCCCTGGCCAGCCGGACCAGCCGTGCGTCGACCTCGGGGGTGCCGGGGAAGTCGCGGTCGACCGCCTCGCAGCGCACGTCGGTCGACGCCCGCAGGCCCTCGACGACCCGCAGCCCGCGCCGCCCCTTGGCGCGGCGCACCGGGTCGCCGGAGTCGGCGATGCGCTGCAGCTCCTCGAGCACGAAGCCGGGGACGAGCAGGCGGGCGGGGAGGAAGCCGGCCCGGGCGAGGTCGGTGATGCGGCCGTCGATGAGCACGCTGGTGTCGAGCAGCGCCGGCGCCCCGGCGAGGGGCGGAGGGGCGTCGACGGCGGTGGCGGCCGGCGCCGCGTCGGCCCGCCGCCCGACCCAGGCGATGACGTCGTCGCGGCGCCGCATCCCCGTGCGCACACCCACGTAGACGAGCACGGCGGCGACGCCGGCGGAGATCACCAGGCCGAGGCCGCCGGGCAGGCCGCCGAGGATGACGGCGACCAGTGCCGAGACGGAGAGCGCCACCAGCAGCCCGGCCACACCGCCGGCGAGCTCGCCCGCGGACACGGTGTCGACGGTGCGCTCCAGCCAGAGGAAGGGCTCGACGGTGAGCAGCGGACCGGCGATGAACCCCGAGATCAGGCCCACGGCGCCGGAGCCGAGGAGCGCGACGAGGGTCAGCCCGATGTTCCGGTGGAAGAGGCCCACGGAGTTCGGGATCACGTACGCGGCGTAGAGCACGCCGACGACGAGGCCGGCGAGCGCGCCGAGCAGACGTGCGATGTGACGAGCCCGGCGAAGCGGGCTGATGTGACGGCTGCCCATCTCGCGGCGATTGAACCACAGCGCCGTCACGGTGCCCGCCACGGGTCGGTCGCAACCTTCTTCACAGTGGTGCACGCCATCCCGGGCCATGGCCCCGCCGCCTCGTCGAGGAGGGCGAGCGCGTCGCCGAGGTGGACGACCGGGATGCACCGCATCCCCGGGGGCACGGCGCAGCCGGCCTGGGAGGCGGGGACGACCGCGGTGCGCAGGCCCAGCTGCCGCGCCTCCTGGAGGCGCTGCTCGAGGCGTCGGACCCGCCGCACCTCGCCCCCCAGGCCGAGCTCGCCGATGACCACCGAGCCCGGCGGCGGGCAGAGCTCACGCGCCGAGGCGGCGACGGCGAGGGCGACCGCGAGGTCGGCGGCGGGCTCGGCGAGGCGGACGCCGCCGACGGCGTTGACGAAGACGTCGGCCTGGCCGAGCAGGATCCGAGCGCGCTTCTCGAGCACGGCGGCGAGAAGGTGCAGCCGGCCGAGGTCGAACCCGGAGGCGGTGTGCCGGGGCAGCCCGAAGCGGGTCGGCGCCACCAGCGCCTGCACCTCGACGGCGAGCGGCCGCGAGCCCTCGCAGGCCACGGTGAGCACGTTGCCGGGCACGCCCAGGGTGGTCTCGTCGAGGAACGCCCGCCCGGGAGCCTCCTCCTCGCGCATCCCCCCGGCGTCGAGGACGAACACGCCGAGCTCGTCGCTGGCGCCGAAGCGGTTCTTCACCCCGCGGAGGAGGCGGTGGTCGCCGTGGCGCTCGCCCTCGAGGTAGAGGACCACGTCCACCATGTGCTCGAGGGTCCGGGGACCGGCGATCGCCCCGTCCTTGGTGACGTGCCCGATGAGCAGGATCGGCACGCCCGTCTGCTTGGCGCAGAGCAGCAGCCGGTGCACCGCCCCGCGCACCTGCGCGATGCTCCCCGGCGTCCCCGGCTGCCCGGCGTCGTGGAGGGTCTGGACGGAGTCGACCACGGCCAGCGGCGGTCGCAGCGATTCGACGGTGGCGAGCACCGCGTCGAGGTCGGTCTCGGCGACGACGGCCACCTCGCGCCCGTCGCACCGGAGGCGGCCGGCGCGCATCGCCACCTGGGCGGCCGACTCCTCTCCGGCGCAGTACAGGGAGGGGCGCGCCTCGCTGCCGCAGTGGCCGGCGAGCTGCAGGGCCAGCGTGGACTTGCCGATGCCGGGGTCGCCGCCGAGCAGGACCAGGCCGCCGGGCACGAAGCCGCCGCCGAGGACGCGGTCGCACTCGCCGATGCCGGTGGCCAGCCAGGTGAGCGAGCCGGCGGGGACGTCACCGACGAGGGTCGCCGCCACCGCCGCCGCCGCCGGCTGCGAGCGGGTGACGGGGCGCGGCTCCGGCTCCTCGACCAGGCTGTTCCACTCGCCGCAGGTGGGGCAGCGCCCCTGCCACTTCGGCGCCACCGCGCCGCACTCGGTGCAGACCTGGCGAACGCGGGCGGGTCGGGCGGCGGGAGGGGTGGCGGCCATGGAGGGAGGGTAGCGAACGTCTGTGCGATACGTCAAGGTGGTTTCGCCGGCGCACAAGGTGTTGTGACGGAGCTGTTCGCCTCTGTGACCCGGCGGTGAAGCGGGTCCGCGTTCGCTACCCGTAGAGTGCACCTACCGGTGCGCACATCGGCCCCGGGCTCAACGCGGCGGGCCCTTCCACCGCCCTGGCTGAGGTGTTCCAGCAATGGCCATCAACTTCCCCTGCCCCCGGTGCGGCAGCTTCCACGGAGTCCTCGAGTGCTCCACCGAGGCGGCGCTCGCCTACCTCTCCGGGATGCTCACGCTGCCCGGCTTCACCACCAAGGCGTCAGAGATCGAGGACGAGCAGATCCGCCGCTACCTCGGCCACCGCGAGCAGCAGCGCCCCTAGCCCTGCCGGCGGCGCGGCCGCGTCCGGGTGCTGCGGCCGCCGGAGCTCCTGTTCGTGGCCGCGGGGGCGAGGCCCTCGACCGGCCCGTCGTCGATGCGCCGGCGCAGGTCGACCAGCCGGTCGCGCAGCTCGGCGGCCTGCTCGAACTCCAGGTCGCGCGCGGCGCGCTTCATCTCGCGCTCGACGTCGCGCGCCAGCCGCAGCAGCTCGTCGGGGGGCAGCCCCGCCGACTCCTGGAAGGCCGCGGCGCGGGTCGCCTGCTCCTCGCGCGACCGCTCCAGCTGGTAGACGGCCTTGACGATGGTCTGCGGGGTGATGCCGTGCTCCAGGTTGTGGGCCACCTGGATGGTGCGGCGCCGGTCGGTCTCGTCGAGGGCCTGGCGCATCGCGTCGGAGACCCGGTCGGCGTACATGATCACCTGGCCGTTGACGTTGCGCGCGGCGCGGCCGATGGTCTGGATCAGCGAGCGGTAGCCGCGGAGGTACCCCTCCTTGTCGGCGTCGAGGATGCCGATGAACGACACCTCGGGGAGGTCGAGGCCCTCGCGCAGCAGGTTGATCCCGACGAGCACGTCGAAGACCCCGAGGCGGAGGTCGCGGATGATCTCCACGCGCTCGAGGGTGTCGATGTCGCTGTGCAGGTAGCGCACCTTCACCCCGGTCTCGCGCAGGTAGTCGGTGAGGTCCTCGGCCATCTTCTTGGTGAGGGTGGTCACCAGGCTGCGCTCTCCCCGCTCGGTGCGGCGCCGGATCTCGGTGAGCAGGTCGTCGATCTGCCCCTCGCTGGGACGCACCTCGACCATCGGGTCGATCAGCCCGGTCGGCCGGATGATCTGCTCGACGGTGCTCTCCGACCGCTGCATCTCGTAGGGGCCCGGCGTGGCGCTGACGTACAGCAGCTGTCCGACCATCCCGTCCCACTCCTCGAAGGTGAGCGGCCGGTTGTCGAGCGCGGAGGGAAGCCGGAACCCGTACTCGACCAGGGGGATCTTCCGCGAGCGGTCGCCGCCGTACATGCCGCCGATCTGGGGCACGGCGACGTGGGACTCGTCGACGATCACCAGCGCGTCGTCGGGGAGGTAGTCGAGCAGGCAGTGGGGCCGCTCGCCCTCGGCGCGGCCGCTGAGATGGCGGCTGTAGTTCTCGACGCCGGCGCAGCTGCCGGTCTCGCGGAGCATCTCCAGGTCGAAGTTGGTGCGCTGCCGCAGCCGCTGCGCCTCCAGCAGCCGGCCGCGCGCCTCCAGCTCGCCGCTCCGCTCCTCCAGCTCGGCCTCGATGCGCCGCACCGCGCGCTCCAGCTTGTCCCGCGGAGTGACGTAGTGGGTGGCGGGGAACACGGTGAGCTCGTCGCGCACCCGCAGGATCTCGCCGGTGAGCGGGTCGAGGTCGCGGATCGCCTCCACCTCGTCGCCGAAGAACTCGATGCGGGTGGCCACCTCCTCGTACGACGGCTGGATGTCGACGACGTCGCCGCGCACCCGGAAGCGGGAGCGGCCGAAGTCGAGGTCGTTGCGCACGTACTGCAGGTCGGTGAGCTTGCGCAGCACGATGTCGCGGCGGATGGTGTCGCCGACCTTCACGCTCAGCGACTCGCCCAGGTAGTTCTCGGGCGAGCCGATGCCGTAGATGCAGGAGATGGAGGCGACCACGATGACGTCGCGCCGGGTGAGCAGCGCGCGGGTCGCGCTGTTGCGCAGCCGGTCGATCTCGTCGTTGCGCGACGAGTCCTTCTCGATGTACGTGTCGGTGCGCGCGATGTACGCCTCGGGCTGGTAGTAGTCGTAGTAGGAGACGAAGTACTCGACGGCGTTGCGCGGGAAGAACTCGCGGAACTCCGCCCAGAGCTGCGCCGCCAGCGTCTTGTTGGGGGAGAGCACCAGCGTCGGCCGCTGCAGCTGCTGGATGACGTGCGCGCAGGTGAAGGTCTTGCCCGAGCCGGTGACGCCGAGCAGCACCTGCTCGCGCAGCCCGGCGGAGACGCCCTCGGCGAGCGCGGCCAGCGCCCGGGGCTGGTCGCCGGCGGGGTGGTAGGGGGCGGCCAGCTCGAACCGTGCCATCAATCGTCCAGTCTACCCACGACCGGCCGCGCCCAGCCCCCTGCCGGCGGGCGCGTCGAAACCGCGGGGTGCGCCCCGCCGTTGTCCGGACCGTGGCGGGGCTGCGCACCCGCCGCTCCGGGGGAGATCGAGACCATGCACCGCATCCCGACCAGGGCCTGGGCGCCCGCCGCCGCCGTCGCCGCCACCCTCGC
>JAQBPI010000140.1 GCA_028287605.1 Chloroflexota bacterium | reverse complement strand
GGGGCGGCGGGTGCGGCGGCGCCGGGACGAGGGTCGCGGGCAGCGCGGCCGGCGGCAGCGGGGTGAGCACTGCGGTGCGCACCGCGGCGGTCTCCCGGTGGTGGACCGCGGTGAGCACCGCAGCCGGCGTCGCCGCGGCGAGCACGGCGAGCACGGCCATGGTGAGGGTCTGCGCGCGCATCGGAGGGGGGAGGTGGGGCACGGATTGGAGGGGCTGAGGTGTGGACTGCGCGACGGCACGGGTTCGGCCACCGAACCCTACACGACATCCGGCGCCAGCGCGTACCCGGGTCGGGGGTTCCGTTGCTGTCAGACTGGGCCGGTGACCGATGGGATGGACCTCGACCGGCCGCTGGGGATCGAGGGCTTCGACGAGGCCTACAGCGGCGTCCCGCCCTGGGAGATCGGGCGGCCCCAGCCCGCGCTCGCCGAGCTGGTCGACGGCGGCACCCTCGCCGGCCGGGTGCTCGACGTGGGCTGCGGCACCGGTGAGCTCACCCTGCTCGCCGCCTCACGCGGCCTGGACGCCACCGGTGTCGACTCCTCGCCCCGGGCCATCGCCATCGCCCGGCGCAAGGCGGCCGACCGCGGCGCCGGCCGGGTGCGCTTCGAGGTGGGCGACGCCCTCGACCTGGGGTTCCTCGGCGGCGGCTTCGACGCCGTGCTGGACAGCGGCGTGTTCCACGTGTTCGACGACGCCGACAGGGCACGGTTCGTGGAGTCCATCCGCCGGGTTCTGGTCCCCGGCGGCCGCTACCACCTGCTCGTCTTCAGCGACGCGGAGCCGGGGGTGTGGGGCCCGCGCCGGGTGCGCCGCGACGAGCTCGAGGCGGCGCTCTCCGGCGGCTGGGAGCTGGAGAGCGTGGAGCCCGCCACCTTCGAGGTGACCATCCTCGACCGCACCGTGCACGCCTGGAGGGCCACCGCGGTGCGGCGTGACTGACGCGTCGGTCAGTGCCCGCGGTGATGACGGGTCGCGCAGTGTCAACTCAATCCGAGCGCGCGCGGTGAGGCGCGGGTACGCTCTCCGCCGATGCGTCCCCACGCCGCGACTCTCGACTGCGCGGTGCGTGCCGCGTCCACGCCGGTGCAGCTCCTCGACAGCCTGGAGCAGCCCGATCTCGCGCTCCGCCTCCCCGCGTCGCTGAGCGTCGCCGACCTGCTCGCCCTCGCCGACCACGAGGCGGCGCTGCGCCGGCATCCCTTCCTGGGATGCGAGCACGTGGTGCTCGCCGCCGCCCGCGTCTGCGGCGAGACCGCCGCCTACCGGGAGCTGTCCGAGCGCCTGCCCGACGCGCTCCCGCGCCACGGACTGCTCGGCTGGCGGCCGCGGGGGCCGCGCTCGCTGGCCCGACCGCGATCGCGCCGGCGCCTCGAGGCGGAGCGGCTCGACGCGCAGCGGCGCGACGGCGGCCACCCCGAACTCGAGGGCGGCGACGGGTCTGCTCAGTGACCCGAGAACTGCTTGTACACCTGGATCCCGGCGGGGCCGAGGAGCACGATGAACAGGGCGGGGAAGATGCAGCCCACCATGGGGAAGAGCATCTTCAGCGCCGCCTTCGCGCCCATCTCCTCGGCGCGCTGCCGGCGGCGCCGGCGCATCTCCTCGGACTGGATGCGCAGCACCTGGGCGATGCCCACGCCGAGCTGGTCCGACTGGACGATCGCCTGGATGAAGTTGCTCAGCTCGTCGACGTTGTTGCGGCGCGCCATGTCCTCGAGCGCCTCGAGACGGGGACGGCCGAGCCGGGCCTCGTTGAGGACCTGGGTGAACTCCAGGGCGAGCGCGTTGTGGTACTTCTCGGTGACACGGGTGATCGCGGCGTCGAAGCCGAGACCGGCCTCGACGCTGATGGTCAGAAGGTCGAGCGCGTTCGGCAGCGCCACCCGGATCTCCTTCTGGCGCGCCTTCACCTTGCGGGACAGCCAGATCGAGGGGATGAGGTAGCCGAGCACGCCGCCACCGGCGGGGCCGGCGAACATCATCGAGCCCGCCAGTCCCATCAGGGTCGAGACCGCGAAGCCGACCGCGGTGAGCACGAGCAGCGAGACCAGCTGCAGGGCGAGCAGGCCTCCCGGGGTGAGGTTGAACGGACGGCCGGCCAGGTTGATCTTGTCCTGGAGCGCCTCGGTGCGGTTGGCCGGCGTGCGCGAGGTCATGAAGTTGCCCATCCGGTCGAGGATGGGACGGAGGAAGCGCTCGGCGAAGGGGAGCGCCAGCTCCATCTCCGCCAGGCTCAGGTCGTGGTCGCCGAACTGT
The DNA here is from genome assembly GCA_028287605.1 of Chloroflexota bacterium. Taxonomy (GTDB): domain Bacteria; phylum Chloroflexota; class Dormibacteria; order Aeolococcales; family Aeolococcaceae; genus CF-96. The sequence continues at coordinate 2,500 of JAQBPI010000140.1, read as the reverse complement.
GCGAGCCGGGTCTCGAGCAGGTCGGTCTGCGGCCGGCTCAGCCCCTGGAAGATGAGGAAGACGCCGAAGGCGACGGCCAGGGCGAGGGCGATGCTGAGGATGCTTGTCGACACGGGTCAGACCTCGATCTTCACGATTTTCTGGATGATCGCGAAGCCGATCGCCATCGAGAACCCGCCGATGGCGAGCATCACGATCCCCATCGTCTCGTGGAACATCGGGTTGAAGTAGTCGGGCGAGATGACCTCGAGCATCCCGGCGAGCCCGAGCGGGAGGACGGTGATGATCCAGCCCGAGGCGCGCGCCTGCGCGGTGAGGGCGCTGATCTCGCCCTTGATGCGCACCCGCTCGCGGATGGTGTGAGCGATGGTGTCGAGGATCTCGGCGAGGTTCCCGCCGACCACGCGGTGGATCTGCACCGCGGTGACCATGAGGTCGAAGTCCTCGGACACGTTGCGCCGCACCATGTGGTTGAGGGCGTCGTCGACGCTGATCCCGAGCGCCATCTCCCGCGTGGCGCGGCTGAACTCGTCGGCGATCGGCGGCCTTGCCGACCTGCTCACCGTGGACACCGCCTGGGCGAACGAGTAGCCCGCCTTGAGGGCGTTGCTGAGCAGGACGATGGTGTCGCCGAGCTGCTTGTCGAACTTCTTCCTGCGGCGCGCCTGGAGGAAGCGCAGCACGAAGCCGCTGATGAACCAGACGGCCACCGGGGAGGGCAGGAAGGCGATCGGGGTGCCGAAGCGCATCGTCGCCAGCACGCCGACGACCACGCCGGCGGCGAGGACGCCGAGCACCCACTCCGATGACTTCAGCTTGAGGTCGGCGCGGGCCAGCTCCTCGGTGAGCCGGCCGGTCCGGGACGAGCGCGCCAGCACGCCGTTGAGGGAGTCGGTGAAACGGTCGAGGAGCTCGCCGGGCGTGACCGGCTTGCGCTCACGCGTCTCCGCCGAGTCGCCGAGCTCGGCGTAGCGCTCCAGCCTGCGGGTGATGTCGTCCACCTCGCCGCCTCGACCGGAGGAGAGTCCGAACACCACCAGCATCACCGCCAGGCCGGCGATCGCCGCCAGGATCAGGGAGCCGAGGTTCAGGCCGGCCACCGTGGGGAGGTCCGCCGGCAGCGAGGGGGAGATCATGCAGTGCCTCCCACCACCGCCGGGCGGAGCGGGGTGAAGATGGATGGGTCGAGGTTCTCACCGGCGGCGGAGAGCTGCTCGAGGCAGCGCGGCAGCACGCCGGTGGCGGTGAGGTAGCCGAGGACGCGCCCGTCCTCGTCGACCCCGGTCTGGCGGAAGCAGAAGATGTCCTGGACCTCGACGCGGTCGCCGTCGAAGTCGAGCACCTCGGTGATGTTCACGATCCTGCGGCTGCCGTCGCGCAGCCGCATCTGATGCACGATGAGGTGGACCGCCGACGCGATCTGCTCGCGGATCGCCCGCGAGGGCAGCTCGGCGCCGGCCATCAGCACCATGGTCTCGAGACGGGAGAGCACGTCGGCCGGGGTGTTCGCATGGACCGTGGTCAGCGAGCCGTCGTGACCGGTGTTCATCGCCTGGAGCATGTCCAGGGCCTCGCCACCGCGACACTCGCCGACGACGATGCGGTCGGGGCGCATGCGCAGGCTGTTCATGACCAGCTCGCGGATGCCCACCGCGCCGCGTCCCTCGACGTTGGCGGGGCGGGTCTCGAGCGTGACCACGTGCTCCTGGCGGAGCTGCAGCTCGGCGGCGTCCTCGATGGTGACGATGCGCTCGTCGTCGGGGATGAAGGAGCTGAGGATGTTCAGCGTGGTCGTCTTCCCTGAGCCGGTGCCTCCGCTCACCACCACGTTGAGCCGGGCGGAGACGCAGGCACGCGCGAACTCCATCATGTCGTGGGTGGTCGTCCCGAAGCGCACCAGGTCATCGACCTGGAGCGGGTCCTTGGAGAACTTCCTGATGGTGAGAGTGGGGCCCCTGAGCGCCAGCGGCGGGATGATGACATTGACGCGCGAGCCGTCCTTGAGGCGGGCGTCGACCATCGGCGAGGACTCGTCGACGCGGCGCCCGATGCTGCTGACGATGCGGTCGATCACCTGCATCAGCTGCTCGTTGGTCTCGAAGGTGACCGGGCTGCGGGTGATCCTGCCGCGCTGCTCGACGTAGATGTGCTTGGGCCCGTTGACCATCACCTCGGTGATCTCCGGGTCGGCGAGCAGGCTCTCGAGCGGACCGAGGCCGAGCACGTCGTTGGTGAGCGCCTCCACCATCCGCTGGCGGTCCTGGCGGGTGAGCGAGAGCGACTGCTCCGCGGCCACCTCGGCGACCAGCTCGCTGAGCTTGGCGACCACCGCGTCGTGCGACGAGTTGCCGGCGTCGATCATCTCGTCGACGAGACGCGTGTGGATCAGCGCACGCAGCATCTGGTACTGCTGCTGGATCGACGGACGCCCCTGGGTGGCGCGCTGCATCCCGGTGCGGGCGAGCAGCGCCGAGCGGCCGGCGACGGGGTCGGGGACGGG
>JAQBPI010000133.1 GCA_028287605.1 Chloroflexota bacterium | reverse complement strand
CGGCCGGGGCGGCCCCCTCGTCGAGCCCGCGGATGGTGCAGATGGCGCCGCCGACGGGCACGGTGGCCCCCTCGGCGGCGATCAGGTCACCCATCACCCCGTCGGAGGGGGCGGGCACCTCGGCGTTCACCTTGTCGGTGATCACCTCGGCGATCGGCTCGTAGCGCTCGATGCGCTCACCGGGCTGCTTCAGCCACTTCGAGATGGTGCCCTCGGTGACGCTCTCACCGAGCTGCGGCATCGTGACCGTCACCGCCATCAGTAGGCCGCCAGCTCGCGCAGCGCCGCCTCGATCTTCGTGGTGTTGAGCATGTAGGCCTCCTCCAGAGGCGGCGAGAAGGGGACGCCGGGCACCTCCGGCCCGCCCAGCCGCCGCACTGGAGCGTCAAGGTACTCGAAGCAGTCCTCGGCGACGATTGCGGCCACCTCGGACATCACGCTCACCGCGAGGTTGGCCTCCTGGACGCAGAGCACCTTGCCGCACTTCCGCGCGCTCGCCACGATCGCCGCCCGGTCGAGCGGGCGCAGGCTGCGCAGGTCGACCACCTCGCACGCGAAGCCGTCGCGGGCCAGCGACTCCGCGGCCTCCATGCAGAAGTGGGTCATCAGGCCGTAGGTGAACACGGCGATGTCCCGGCCCTCGCGGCGCACCTCGGCGCACCCCAGCGGCACCGTGTACTCGCCGTCGGGCACCTCGCCGCGGATCAGCCGGTAGCAGCGCTTGTGCTCGAAGAAGAGCACCGGGTCGGGGTCGCGGATGGCGGCGCGCAGCAGCCCCTTGGCGTCCTGCGGGGTGCTCGGCACCACCACCTTGAGCCCGGGGATATGGCAGAACATCGCCTCCAGCGACTGGGAGTGGTACAGGGCGCCGTGGACGCCGCCGCCGAAGGGGGCGCGCACCACCATGGGCACGCTGAAGCCGTTGTTGCTCCGGTAGCGGATCTTCGCCGCCTCGCTGATGATCTGGTCGACGGCGGGCAGGATGAAGTCCTGGAACTGGATCTCGGCGATCGGCCGCAGGCCGTTGATGGCGGCGCCGATCGCCACCCCGACGATCGCCGACTCGGCGAGCGGGGTGTCGATGACGCGCATCTCCCCGAACTCGGCGTGGAGACCGTCGGTCGCCTTGAAGACCCCGCCCTTCACGCCGACGTCCTCGCCCAGGACGATCACCCGGGGGTCGCGGCGCATCTCGTCGCGCATCCCCTCGCGGATCGCCTCGATGTAGGTCCTGATCGCCATGTCACTGGTCCCCGTAGACGTGGAGGTGGAGCGACTCGGGGGAGGGCAGGGGCGAGTTCTCGGCCTCCTCCTGGGCGCGGTCGACCTCGCGCATGCACTGGGCGCGGACCTCCTCGGCGTCGCCCGGGGAGAGCACGCCGCGCTGCTCGAGCACCCGGCGGAAGCGGAGCACGCAGTCCTGGGCCTTCTCCTCGGCGACCGCCTCGCGGGTCTTGTACGGGCGGTCGTCGTCGTCCGAGCTGTGCGGGGTGAGCCGGGCCACCTTGGCCTCGATGAGGGTGGGGCCCTCACCGCGCCGCGCCCGTGCCACGGCCTCGGTCATCGCGTGGTAGGAGGCCACCGGGTCGAGGCCGTCGACGATGACGCCCGGCATGCCGTAGCCGAGGGCGCGGTCGGCGACGTCCTTGGTGTGGCCCTGCTTCGACCAGGGGACGCTGATGGCGAAGCCGTTGTTCTCGACCACGCAGATCAGCGGCAGCTGGTGCACCGCGGCGAAGTTCAGCCCCTCGTGGAAGTCGCCCTCGCTGGTGCTGCCCTCGCCGAGCGATGTGTAGGCGACCGCGTCCTCGCCGCGCACCCGGCTGGCCAGCGCGGCACCGGCGGCGTGGAGCACCTGGGTGGCCACCGGCGAGCCGCCGGTGATGATGTTCAGGGGGCGGTAGCCGTAGTGGGCGGGCATCTGCCGGCCGCCGCTGTTGGGGTCGGCGGCACGCGCGAGCAGGGCGAGGAGGTGGTCGCGCGGGGTCATCCCCAGGACCAGGGTGAGGGCGAGGTCGCGGTAGTAGGGGGCGATCCAGTCGTAGCCCGGCCTCAGCGCCATCGCCATCCCCACCTGGGCGGCCTCGTGCCCCTGGCAGGAGATCACGAAGGGCGCCCGGCCCTGGCGGTTCAGCACCCACATCCGCTCGTCGAGGACGCGCGCCCGGACCATGTGCCGGTACATCGTCAGGAGCAGCTCGGCGTCGAGGTCCGACCCCGGGGAGGTCTCCGGTCTCATCACAGCCACGTCGTCGTCTCCCAAGGGTGTGGAGGCCTCTGGCCCCTGCACAGGGACAGCATCATCCTCGAAACCCCTCGTTGTCACCACGCTGAGGATCTTGACCGCAAGAACGGCGCCGGGGGCGAAAACAGGCGCAGAGCGGGGCGCCTGGGCGGTTTCCACCGTCGGCCGGGCGGGTTTATGGCCCACGGGCACGGGGTATCCCTCCCGTGCGGGCTCGCCGCGAGCGCGAGCAAACGGGAACTTTACGCAGAGGCTCCACGCTTCATTCCATGAGGACTCAACCCCCCTTGATGCTCGATGACGACCAGGGCGGCACCGGTGCCGAGCCGGCCGAGCTGCTGAGCCTCTCCGGCGTGCCCGCCGACCCCTGGGCCGTCGAGGGTCCCCCACACGGTGCCACCGGCGACGGCGACGCCCTGATCCTCGACGCCGACGCGGACGACCTCCGCGAGGCGCGACTCACCGCCGGCCTCGACGACCCGGTGCGCGCCTACCTCAACGAGATCGGCACGGTCCGCCTGCTCACCGCCGCCGAGGAGGTCGAGCTGGCCATGCAGATCGAGGCCGGCTCGCAGCAGGCCCGGCGCCACCTCATCGAGGCCAACCTGCGCCTGGTGGTCTCGGTCGCCCGCCGCTACTCCACCTCCGGCCTACCCCTGCTCGACCTCCTCCAGGAGGGCAACATCGGGCTGATGCGCGCGGTCGAGAAGTTCGACTACCGGTGCGGCTTCAAGTTCTCGACCTACGCCACGTGGTGGATCCGCCAGGCGATCAGCCGGGCGGTCGCCGACAAGTCCCGCACCATCCGGCTCCCCGTGCACGTGGGCGAGCGCCACGGGCAGGTGCTGCGCATCACCCGCACCCTGACCCAGGAGCTCGGCCGCGAGCCCACCGAGGAGGAGGTCGCCTCGGCGGCGGGGATGCGCGTCGACCAGGTGCGCGCGCTGCGGTCCGCGGCCCGCGAGCCGGTGTCCCTCGACCTCCCCATCGGCGAGGAGGACGGCGGCCGGCTCGGCGACCTCGTCGAGGACGCCTCTCCGGGCCCGGAGAGGACAGTCGCCGCCGGCGTGGTGCGCAGCGAGATCGAGACCATCCTCACGGCGCTGACCCCTCGGGAGCGGCGCGTCATCCAGCTCCGCTTCGGCCTGGTCGACGACCACCAGCGCACCCTCGAGGAGGTGGGCCGGCGCCTCGGCGTCACCCGCGAGCGCGCACGGCAGATCGAGACCACCGCGCTGCGCCGGCTGCGCCGCCCGTCGCTCGCCGCGATCCTGCGAGATCTTGCCGCGTAGGGCTCGAACCTTCGCGGCGGTGGCCGTCGCCGCCTCCCTGACCGCGGCGGGCTGCAGCTCCTCCCCGAGCGCTCCGGCCGCGGCGCGCCCCGTCCCGGCGACCGCCGCACCCCCGCCCACGGCGGTGCCGACGCCCGCCGACCCGCCGAGCCTCGACGCCTTCGTCCCCGAGGCCGAGCGCTTCGTCGAGGAGCACCGCGGGCTGCACTTCACGAGCGCGGTGCGCGTGCTCCTGCTCGACGACGCGGCCTTCCGGCATCGCAGCGGGGGCGGCGGCATCGACCCCGCGCTCGCCGCCGAGATCGACGCCCTCCAGCTGGTGCCCCGCAGCGTCGACCTCGCCGCCGCCGCCCGCCGCTCCCAGGCGGAGGGCGTGGTCGGCCTCTACGAGCCCCCCTCGAGGACGCTGCTGGTGCGCGGCACCGCGCCCACGCCGTTCGTCCGGGAGGTGCTGGTGCACGAGCTCACCCACGCCCTCCAGGACCAGTGGTTCGGCATCGACCGTCCCCAGCTCGACAGCGGCGTCGACGAGCGCGCCCAGGCCTTCTCCGCCCTGGTCGAGGGCGACGCGGTGCGCATCGAGGACGAGTACCTCGCCTCCCTGCCCGCCTCCCAGCGGGTGCGCGCCCGCCTCGAGCGGGACGCCGCGACCGGGGTGGGCGGGGAGACGCCGGCGCCGCTCGCCGCCATCGTCCACTTCCCCTACACCGCCGGCGCCACCTTCGTCCGCGCCCTCGCCACGGTGCGCGGCCAGGCGGGCGTCGACGCCGCCTTTCGCACCCCGCCCGCCACCAGCGCGGAGATCCTGGAGCCGCAGCGCTTCCTCGGCGGCACCGCGGCCACCGTCCACGTCGCCACCCCCGCCGCCGCCGGCCCGGTGATCGACCGCGGTGTGCTGGGCGAGCTGGGCCTGCGCCTGCTGCTGGAGCACGCCGCCGCCACCGGCACGATCCGCTCCGCCGACGCCGAGGCGGCGGCCGCCGCGTGGCACGGCGACGCCTACGTCACCTGGACCGGCGGAGCGACCGCCTGCATGCGCGTCGCCCTCGCCGCCGCCCGCGGCCCCGACCACCTGCTCCTGGAGCGCCCCCTGGCCGCCTACGCCGCCCGGGCCACCGGCGTGAGCCTCGCCGATGCGCCGGACACGCTGACCGTCACCAGCTGCGGGTAGGCCTCCGACGGCCGCGTCCGCTCACCATGCCGGTTGCCGCGGCGGCTCGGCGAGGTGCTGTCCGGCCACCGCCAGGGCGAGCAGGGCGACGGTCACCACCAGGGAGAGCAGGGCACGCTCGGCGGGGCGGAGCCGGCGGCCGCCGTGGTCCGGCAGGGGTGGGATCGGCCCACCCAGCAGCAGGCCGCAGCACAGCCCCGCGGCGTGGGCGAGGTTGTTCACTCTGGGGAGCGCGGAGCCGCCGATCAGCAGGAGGCCGGTCGCCGCCAGCGCGCGGATCCGGGCCGTCGCGGCCTGGCGGGGATGGTCACGCGCGTGCGGGCTGCGCCCGAACATCACCAGCAGGCCGATCAGGCCGCAGAGACCCGCGGAGGCTCCCACCGTGGAGGTCCCCAGCGGAACCAGGCCGGCGCCGCTGGCGGCGACCCAGAGGCATCCGGCGGCGACCGCGGCGAGGGTGAAGGTCGCCAGGGTCACCAGGCGGCCGTAGAGGCGCTCGACCATGGTGCCGACCACCAGCACGCCGATGGCGTTGCCGGCGAGCTGGAGAGGGCTCTGGTGGAGCAGCGCATTGCTGACGTACCGCCACCAGTCGCTGCTGCCACCGCGCCCCGCGACGCTCACGTTCGGCAGCGCACCCAGCGAGAGCAGGCCGATCGGTCGACCGGCCAGGACGTGCCCCGTGACCGCCGCCTCCACGCCCCAGACCGCGAGCATCGCGGCGACCAGCGTCCACGTGGAGGCGGCGGCGCGCATCGAGGCCAGGAGTCGCGACGGGACGGAGAGCGCGGCCGCGCCCAGCTGGGCGGCCCCCCGGGCCGCGTGGCGGCGGCGGGAGACACCGGAGAGGCTGGACACCGTCACAACCTATCGCAGGCCCCCGGCGTGCCGGGCGTCACATCATCGTGCGGTTGCCGGATCGCATGGCGCCGTCACATCACCGTCAGAGGTGGATCGCCTCGCCGCTCAGCGCGAGTGCGGCCTCCCCCAGCACCTCGCTCAGGGTCGGGTGGGGGGCGACGGCCCGGGAGAGCTCGAAGGGGGTGGCCTCGAGGAGGGCGCCGAGGGCGGGGCCGGCGATCAGCTCGGTGACCTCGTGGCCGATGAGGTGGACGCCGAGGACGTCCCGGGTGACGGCGTCAGCGACCACCTTGCAGAAGCCGTCGGGCTCGCCCCAGATCAGGGCCCGGCCGTTGCCGCGGAAGGGAAAGACGCCGGTGCGGACGTCGTGGCCGGCGGCCCGTGCCTCGGCCTCCCCGAGCCCCAGCGAGCCGATCTGCGGGGTGCAGTAGGTGGTGCGCGGGACCAGCCGCGGCTGCAGCGGATGCGCGTCGCGGCCGGCGATCGCCTCGGCGGCGATCACCCCCTCGTGCATCGCCTTGTGGGCGAGCTGGAACCCGCCCACCATGTCCCCGACGGCGTAGACGCCGGGCTCGCCGGTGGCCATGGTGGGGCCGACCTGCACCGTCCCGCGGTGGACGGCGACCGCGGTGCCCTCGATGCCCAGCTCGTCGAGGTTCGCCTGGCGGCCCACCGCGACCAGCAGCACCTCGGCCGCGAGCCGCTCCTCGCCGGCGGCGCCGGTGACGCTCACCGAGACGCCGCCGTCATCGCGCCGCACCGAGGCGGGGTCGAGGCGGGCGCCGACCAGGCAGCGGATGCCGCGGCGCTCGAAGGCGCGCTGCAGCTCGGGGCCGACCGCCTCGTCCTCGAGCGGCACCAGCCGGTCGGCGACCTCGACCAGCATGA
>JAQBPI010000093.1 GCA_028287605.1 Chloroflexota bacterium | reverse complement strand
CGTGGCCACCCCGCCGGCCGCCGCGGGCGGGTGCCTGCTCGGGATTCTCGGGGCCTGCTCGACGCCCGCCGCGCCCGCCGCGGGCGGCTGCCTGCTCGGGATCCTCGGCGCCTGCTCCACCCCGGCCGGCACCTGCACCCAGGGCACCAGCGGCTGCCAGGCGACCCCGACGAGCAGCGGTCTCTGCCTGCTGAACCTCTGCAGCGTTCTGCAGATCGGCGGCAACTCCTGCGTCGCCACCCTGCTCCGGACCTGCGTGATCAGCACCGTCCCGACCACCCAGCCGTCCCCCGGGTCGCCGGCCTCGAGCCCGGGCGTCTGTGTCGGCACCCTGCTCTGCCTGCTGGGATCGAGCTGCACCGCCTCGCTGGGCAGCACCTGCCTCGTGGGAGCCGTGCCCCCCGTGCTCCCCGGCCTCCCCAGCGTCGGCAGCGGGTCCTCAGAGCCGCGGGCACCCGGCGGGCCCTCCGCCTCCGAGGACGGCACGGCACCCGGGTCGGGCGCGGCAGACCCGGGGACCACCCTGCTGGCAGGGACCACCACCGGCACCTTCCTGAGCACGGTTCCGACCGGATCCTCGCAGCGTCCGGGCGGAGGCGGCGGCGGGCAGTCCGGACTCGGCACCCAGCAGCCCCGCCACGACGAGACCGTGGGCCTGGTCTCGGGGCTGAGCTTCGGGCACGGCCTCATCATCTGGCCTCTCTTCGGCCTTCTCGACCTCGCCGCCCTCGCCGGCCTTGTGGTCGTGGTGCGGCGCCGGTGGACGGCGACCACGAACTGACGCCGCCCTGCCGGGCGGCGGAGGTCAGCGGGTGAGGAGTCGCTTCCGCTCCTCCTTCGCCCTGCGCCTGCTCGCCGCGGGGGTGGCACTCTCGCTGATCCTCGTCGTCGGCATCGGTGCCTTCCTGCTGATCAGCCGCGAGCAGCAGACCCGCACCGCGGCGATCACCAACTCCGGCAATCGCGCCAGGGTCATCGGTCAGCTCTTCGACAAGATCGGCACGCCCACGCTGCAGCTCGGCGCCAACTCGGTCGCGTCGCAGATGAACCAGATCATCGGCCAGAGCACGACGGCGGACCAGCTCCAGAACATCCTGAAAGCCGTCGAGAAGAAGGTCGTCGGCGCCGGAGTCGGTGCCTTCGGCGAGTACTCCGTCCTGGTCGATGCCAACGGGACGTACGGGCCGGAGGGCAAGGTGGTTCCCGGCTCCGACTCGCTGGCCCTGAAGGGGGCGCTCGACGGGACGGCGAAGCTCTACGGCCTCGAACTGTTCCGGGACGCCAAGGGCCTCCACGCCGTCTACGACGCGGGCGACACCGTCTACGACCAGTCCGGCAAGCGTCCGATCGCCGCGGTGGTCGAGGTGCTTCCGCTGGTCGACGAGCTCCAGCACTTCCAGGGGGTGATCGGCTACGCGACCGCCTTCATCCCCGTCCAGCAGGCGGGGATCGTGGCCAGGCTCTCGCAGGACGGCAGGACGTCGTCCGCCGGCACCACCCCCACGGTCGTCGCCGACGCCATCCGGACCGGTCAGCAGCCGCAGGGCACGTACGACGTCGCCGGCGTCGGCACCGTCGCCGGGAGCTTCGTCCCGCTGCTGGGGCCGGACGGCAGGACCGCGGGGTACGTCGGCGTCGAGGTGAAGCTCTCCGACTTCACGGGCGACACCCGGAGCGACGAGTTCACCCTGGGGCTGATCGCCATCTTCGCCATCCTCGGGACCGCGCTGCTGGTCTTCCTCTTCGTCGAGCGCTTCGTGCGCCGGCCGGTCAACCGGCTCGAGCGTGGTGTCGCCCGCATCGCCGGCGGCGACTACTCCACCGACATCCCGGTGACCTCGTCGGACGAGCTCGGCCGCCTCGCCCACGGCGTCAACCGGATGCGCGCCGAGATCGCCCAGTACGTCACCCAGATCGAGCAGGCGCGTGCCCGCCTCGACGGCGCTGTCGACGAGCTCGGCGGCGTCTCCCGGGCCCTGACCACCACCACGCGCGGCGTCGACGGCCTCCAGGAGGCGGTGGTGGGCGCCGCCGCCGCCATCGCCGGCCACGGCTCGGCGGCGCTGCTGATGATGCGCGACGGCGACAACCTCGCCCTGCGCGCCGTGCACGGGGTCGAGGGCCACTCCCCCGACCTCTCCAGCTGGAATGTCGTGGACGAGCTGCTCCAGGGGCGCGCGGTCCGCGTCGACCAGCCGCCGCCGGGCTGGCAGGCGGGAGGCCTGCTCGCGGTGCCGATGTTCTACCAGGACATCGTGGTGGGAGCCCTGGCGGTCATCACCCGCGCCGGCGAGCCCCCGGTCGAGGGCCAGGAGCAGACCCTCGCGGTGCTCGCCAACAATGCCGCCATCGCCCTCGAGAACACCCGGCTCTTCGAGCAGGAGCGCGAGACGGTCCGCCGCCTGCGTGAGCTCGACGCCCTCAAGTCCGACTTCCTGGGCACCGTCCAGCACGAGCTGCGCACCCCGCTGACCGCAATCATGGGCATGGGCGACCTGCTGGAGATGTGCTGGGAGACCTGGGACGACGCCCACAAGACCGAGGCGCTCCACGACATCCAGGTGGCCTCCAAGAAGCTCTACGACATCGTCGAGACCATCCTGGACTTCTCCCTCCTCGAGTCCGACACCCTCAGCCTCAAGCCGCTGCCCACGCAGGTGCGCATGGCGGTGGAGGAGGCGGTGACCGCGGTCCAGGCCCGCCTGAAGGAGGGGCTGCAGGTCTCGCTCAGCGTCGACGTGCCTCCCGACGTCGAGGTCTACGCCGACCCCACCCGCCTCGGCCAGGCGCTCCGGGCGCTGCTCGACAACGCGGTCAAGTTCACGCCCGAGGGGGGGAGGGTGTCGGTGCGCAGCCACCGCAACGGCCTCGGCATGGTGCGCATCGAGGTGGCCGACACCGGCATCGGCATCCCCGAGAACGCGCTGACGCGGGTCTTCGAGCGCTTCTACCAGGTCGACAACACCGCCACCCGCACCTACGGCGGCACCGGCATGGGGCTCGCCCTGGTGCGCCGCCTGGTCGAGGCCCACGGGGGCACGGTCGAGGTGGAGAGCCGGGTGGGGGAGGGGAGCTGCTTCGCCCTGCTCTGGCCGGTTGCGCCGAACGTCATGTGATCGTCACCCCGCGTGGTCCGGGGCGTCGTGTTGGCCCCGGCCCGGCTGGGTACAATCGGCGGCGGTCGCGCTAGACGGGGAGATAGCGGTGCCCTGTACCCGCAATCCGCTATAGCGGGGTCGAATTCCCCACCGAGGGGGTGCGTTCTCGGGTCTGCTCCGACGGCATCGGCGCTGAAGGCCGGGTCCTGCGCAACCCGGGCCCGTGAACCCCGTCAGGTCCGGAAGGAAGCAGCGGTAAGCGGTCCCCCGGGGGTGCCGCAGCCAACCTGGCCCGAGCTGGGCCGTCGGGTGAGCGCCGGCGACACGCCATCGACGTGGGGTGCGCGACTACCCCTCCCCCCTGCAAGGGGGGGAGGTGGTCGCCCGTCCACCCCTGCCGAGGAGACCGCGTCCGCCGGTGAGCATCGCCCTCTACCGCAAGTACCGCTCGGCGACCTTCGCCGACCTGATCGGGCAGGCTCATGTCGCGGACACGCTCCGCAACCAGGTGCGCAGCGGCGAGCTCGCCCACGCGTACCTCTTCTCGGGCATCCGCGGCACCGGCAAGACCTCGACGGCGCGCATCCTGGCCCGCGCGATCACCTGCCTCCAGCCCGCCGGCGGCGAGCCCTGCAACCGGTGCACGGCCTGCGTCGAGGTGCTCGGTGGGGGCGCCGTCGACGTTCTCGAGATCGACGCGGCGAGCAACCGCGGCATCGACGAGATGCGCGAGCTGCGCGAGCGGGTCAAGTTCCTCCCCGCCTCGCTTCGCCGCAAGGTCTACATCATCGACGAGGCCCACATGCTCACCACCGAGGCGTGGAACGCGTTCCTCAAGACCCTCGAGGAGCCGCCGCCCCACGTCCTCTTCATCCTCGCCACCACCGAGCCGCACAAGGTGCCGGAGACGGTGCGCTCGCGGGTCCAGCGCTTCGACTTCCGCCGCGTCGAGCGGCCGGACATCGCCGCCCACCTCGGCCGCATCCTCGGCCAGGAGGGGGCCGAGGCCGAGCCCGCCGCGCTCGACCTGCTCGCCCGCGCCGGGCAGGGCAGCGTCCGCGACGCCATGTCGCTCCTCGACCAGGCGCTGGGCACCGGCGAGCGGCCGCTGAGGCTGGAGACGGTGCGCCGCTCGCTGGGGCTCGCCGACCCCGCCGTCGTGGGCTCGCTTCTGCTCGGCCTCGCCGCCGGCGATGCCGCCGAGACCCTGCGCGCCACCGCCCGCGCCTTCGAGTCCGGCGCCGACGCCCGCCAGCTGCTCCGCGACCTGTCCCGGCTGGCCCGTGCCGCCGAGCTGGT
>JAQBPI010000086.1 GCA_028287605.1 Chloroflexota bacterium | reverse complement strand
CGCTCGGGGGCGGGGGCGGCGGCGGGGCCGCTCCGTCGGAGACGGGCGGGGCGGCGGGCGCGGGCCCGGCGAGCCATGCGTACCAGTCGCGGTAGCGCGTCAGCAGCGCCCGGCCTTCGTCGCCCAGGTGCCCGCCGGCGTCGAGCCGCTGGATGTCGGCGATCACCCAGGCCAGGTGCCATGCCTCGTCGCGCCGGGTGTGGTCGACCATTCAGGAGACGATGGACCATCGTGGTGCGGCCGGGGGGGGCGATGCCGAGCCGTCATCGACCGTGACGGCCGCGTGGCTGCTGGAGATCAGAAGACCGCCGTCGGCCGGTACATCCCGAAGACACCGCGCAGGGTCCCCGCCACCTCCCCCACGGTGGCGTAGGCGGCGAGCGCCTCGCGCATCGGGGGCAGGAGGTTGCCGGTGCCCTCCGCCTCGTCGCGCAGCACCTCGAGGGCGCGGCCGACCACCGCCCGATCACGGCCGGCGCGCACCTCCTGCAGCCGCCGCACCTGTTCCGCCTCGAGCTCGGCGCCGACCCGGAGGATCTCCACGTCCCGCTGCCCGGTCTCGGTGAACCGGTTGACGCCGACGATGACCCGATCTCCGGACTCGACGAGGCGCTGGTGGCGGTAGGCCGCGTCCTGGATGTGGCGCTGGTAGAAGTTCTCCTCGATGGCGGCGACGGCGCCGCCGAGCTCGTCGACGCGGTCCATCAGCTCGCGGGCGGCATCGACCAGCCCGACGGTCAGCGACTCGACCAGGTACGAGCCGCCCAGGGGGTCGGCGACGTTGGCGGCGCCGGCCTCGTGGGCGATGAGTTGCTGGGTGCGCAGCGCGATCTCCGCCGCCTGCTCGGTGGGCAGGGCGAGAGCCTCGTCGTAGGAGTTGGTGTGGAGCGACTGGGTGCCGCCGCAGACCGCGGCCAGCGCCTGCACGGCGACGCGCACCACGTTGTTCAGCGGCTGCTGGGCGGTGAGCGTCGCCCCGCTGGTCTGGGCGTGAAAGCGCAGCGCCTGGCTGCGCGGGTCGCGCGCCCCGAAGCGGTCACGCATGATCTCCGCCCAGAGCGACCGCGCCGCGCGGAACTTGGCCACCTCCTCGAAGAAGTCGTTGCTGACGTTGAAGAAGAAGGAGAGCCGGGGGGCGAAGGCGTCGACGTCGAGGCCCGCGTCGACCGCCGCCTGCACGTAGGCGATGCCGTTGGCGAGGGTGAAGGCGATCTCCTGGGGCGCCGTCGCCCCCGCCTCGCGCATGTGGTAGCCGCTGATGCTGATGGTGTTCCAGCGGGGCAGGCGCTGCGCGCAGTAGGCGAAGGTGTCGGTGACCAGCCGCATCGACGGCCGGGGCGGGAAGATGAACGTCCCCCGCGCGGCGTACTCCTTGAGGATGTCGTTCTGGATGGTGCCGCCCAGCCTCTCGGCGGCGATGCCCTGGCGCTCGGCGGCGAGCTCGTAGAGCAGCAGCAGGATCGACGCCGTCGCGTTGATGGTCATCGAGGTGGTGACCCGGTCCTGGGGGATGCCGTGGACCAGGGTCTCCATGTCGGCGAGCGAGTCGATCGCCACGCCCACCTTGCCCACCTCGCCGCGGGCCATGGGGTCGTCGCTGTCGTAGCCCATCTGGGTGGGAAGGTCGAACGCGGTGCTCAGGCCCGTCTGGCCGGCGCGGAGCAGGTAGTGGAAGCGCTGGTTGGTCTGCTCGGCGCTGCCGAAGCCGGCGTACTGGCGCATCGTCCAGAGCCGTGAGCGGTAGCCGTCGGCGCGGACCCCGCGGACGTAGGGGAACTCGCCCGGCGGCGCCGGCTCGGGAAGGCCGGCGCGGTAGGCCGGCTCGAGGGGCAGGCCGCTCTCGGTCTCCCGCTCCGGCGCGGCGTCGCCGCTCGGGGTCACCCGCCGTGTGCGGCCGCGGCCGGGTCGTCCTGGCAGAGCTCGGTGAGGACGCCGCTCACCGCCTTGGGGTGGACGAAGCCGACCAGCTTGCCACCCGCGCCCCTGCGCGGCCGGGTATCCAGCAGTTGAAGGCCCTGCGCCGCGAGCCGATCCAGCGAGACCTGGACGTCCTCGACGCCGTAGGCGACGTGGTGGATCCCGCCGCCGCGCCTGGCGAGGAAGCCGGCGATCTTGGATTCCGGACCGGTGGCCCCGAGCAGCTCGATCCGCGACTCGCCGACCTCGAACATCACCGTCTCGACGCCGTCGGAGTCGACCACCTCACGGTGAGACGGTCCCACGCCGAAGAGCTGGGTGTAGGCCTCGATGGCCGCCTCGATGTCGGGGACGGCGACGCCGATGTGGTCGATCTTCTGGAGCATCTGATCACCCTGTGCACGGCTGGGTCGATCGCGAGTATAGGGAGGCCGCCGCCGCGCGCCGCCTCAGCGGATGGAGGTCCCGGAGCGACCGCCTCCGAGCGGCCTGCCCCCGCTCAGCAGCCGCAGCACGGCGAGGAGCACGCAGGCGCCGATGAAGGCGACGACGACCGACCCGAGGAACCCGTACCGGGCGTTGGGGTCGAGCTGGTCGATGATCGCGCCGCCGATCACCGCCCCGGCGACACCCACCACCAGGTTGGCGAGGCACCCCAGCCCGCGTCCCTCCACCAGGCGCCCGGCGAGCGCCCCCGCGATCAGCCCGATGACCAGCCAGCCGATGAGATGGTGCGACTGCACGGCCTGCCTCCCCCACATGGTGTGACTCGTCGCCAAGTATTGCCGGTGACGCCTCCGTCGAGAGCGGGTCGCGGCCGCGGGACGGCGGCCCGCGGCGGGGTACGGTCCTCGGGATGGCCGCCCTCTCGCCCCGCGCCCGCCGTCTCACCCTGCTGCTCTGCGGGCTGGCGGTGACGGTGCTCGCCTACCAGCTGTCGGTCTGGGCCGGGCTCGGCCGCGTCGACCAGGTGGGCAGCGACTTCTCGGCGAGCTACGTCGCGGCGACGGTGTGGCTCCATGGCGGGAACCTCTACGACCAGCACCTCGAGATCGCACGCCACTTCGCCCTGATCCCGCCCGGCTACCACGTCACCGTCATCGACCTCCCCTTCATCACCCCCCCGCTGACCGCCGTGCTGGTGGCGCCGCTCACCCTCCTCGACCTCCCCACCGCCTACCGGCTGGCGTCGCTCCTCGAGTACGGGATGCTGGTCGCCGCCGTCGCCGTGGCGGTGCGCCATGCGCCCTGGCCGTCCCGAGCGCCCGCCGGCCTGCGGGCCGCCGCCCTCCTGGGCGGGCTCGCCGGGGTCGGCGGCGGGGTGCTCCTGCTCCAGGGGCAGTGGGACGGGGTCTCCGCGCTGAGCCTGGCGCTCGCCTACGCCTCCTGGCGGCGGGGCCACCGGGCCCGCGCCGGCGCCTGGCTGATCGGCGGTGCGCTCCTCGCCAAGCCCCACCTCGCGATCGGTCTCGCCGTCTGGATGCTGGCGTGGCGCGACCGGCGCATCATCGCCGGGGCCGCCGCCGGAGCCGCCGCGGTGGTCGCCGCCTCGCTGCTGCTCGCGGGGCCCGCGGCCTGCCTGGCCTGGGTCGGGTCGCTGG
>JAQBPI010000080.1 GCA_028287605.1 Chloroflexota bacterium | reverse complement strand
CGACGGCCTCGTCGCCCAGCGGCTGGGGCTGCACGGCAAGCCGGCTCCGGACACCTTCCTCGAGGGCGCCCGCGAGCTCGGCGTCGAGCCCGGGCACGCGGCGGTGTTCGAGGACGCGCTCGCCGGCGTGGAGGCGGGCCGGGCCGGCGGGTTCGCCTTCGTGGTGGGGGTCGACCGGGTGGGGCAGGCCGAGGAGCTGCTCCGCCACGGCGCCGACATCGTCGTCTCCGACCTCGCCGAGCTGCTCGAACAGCCGTGATCCCGCACCCCGCGTTCTCCGTCGATCCCTGGTCGGTCGGGGAAACCGAGCTCAACCTCGACGTCCTCGCCCAGGCGGAGTCGGTCTTCGCGCTCTCCAACGGGCACATCGGCCTGCGCGGCAACCTCGACGAGGGTGAGCCGCACGGCCTTCCCGGCACCTACCTGAACGGCTTCTACGAGGTGCGCCCGCTGCCCTACGCCGAGGCGGGCTATGGCTATCCGGAGGACGGGCAGACGGTGGTGAACGTCACCAACGGCAAGATCATCCGCCTGCTGGTGGACGACGAGCCCTTCGACATGCGCTACGGACGGCTGCTGGCGCACGAGCGCGTGCTCGACCTGCGCGCCGGGGTGCTGCGCCGCGCCACCGACTGGGAGTCGCCGGCGCGGCGCCGGGTCCGCGTCTCCTCGGTGCGGCTGGTGTCGTTCGTGCAGCGGTCGGTCGCCGCCATCCTCTACGAGGTCGAGCCCGTCGACGCCTCCACCCGGATCGTGGTGCAGTCGCAGCTGGAGGCCAACGAGCCGATGCCGCCGATGTCGCGGGACCCCCGGGCCGCCGCGGTGCTGGCGGCGCCGCTGGAGTCGGAGATGTCCGTCGCCCGCGACCAGCGCGCGATGCTGGCGCACTCGACTCGGGCGAGCGGGCTGCGCATGGCCGCGGGCATGGACCACGAGATCCAGTGCACCGGGCGGTACGGGAGCCTGATCGAGAGCGGCCCAGACCTGGCCCGGCTGACCATCACCACCGACCTCGAGCCCGGGCAGACGCTGCGGATCGTGAAGTACCTGGGCTACGCCTGGTCGAGCCGGCGGTCGCTGGCCTCGGTCCGCGATCAGGTGGACGCGGCCGTCGCCGAGGCCCACCACACCGGCTGGGAGCGGCTGCTGGCCGGCCAGCGCGACTACCTCGACCAGTTCTGGAGGTGCGGCGACGTCGAGCTGGACGGCGACGCCGAGCTGCAGCAGGCGGTGCGCTTCGCCCTCTTCCACACCCTGCAGGCGGGGGCGCGGGCGGAGCGGCGCGCCATCCCCGCCAAGGGGCTGACCGGTCCGGGGTACGACGGCCACGCCTTCTGGGACACGGAGACCTACGTCCTCCAGGCGCTCACCTACACCGCCCCCGACGCCGCCGGCGACGCGCTGCGCTGGCGTCACTCCATCCTCGATTTCGCCCGCGAGCGCGCCCGGCTCCTCAACCTTCAGGGCGCGGCCTTCCCGTGGCGCACCATCCGCGGGCACGAGTGCTCCGCGTACTGGCCGGCGGGCACCGCCGCGTTCCACGTCAACGCCGACATCGCGGACGCCGTGGCCCGCTATCACGCGGCCTCCGAGGACGACGACTTCATGCGCGAGGTGGGCACCGAGCTGCTCGTGGAGACGGCACGGCTCTGGCGCTCGCTCGGCCACCACGACGCCGACGGCATGTTCCGCATCGACGGCGTCACCGGTCCCGACGAGTACAGCGCGCTCTCCGACAACAACGTCTACACGAACCTGATGGCGCAGCGGAACCTCCGCGCCGCCGCCGAGGCCGCGGAGCAGTACCCCGACCCCGCCGCGGCACTCGGGGTGGACCACGAGGAGACCGCCGGCTGGCGGGACGCGGCCAAGACCATGCTCGTCCCCTACGACGAGCGGCTGCGCGTCAACCCCCAGTCGGAGGGCTTCACGCGCCACGAGAAGTGGGACTTCGCCAACACCCCGGAGGACCACTACCCGCTGCTGCTCCACTACACGTACTTCGACCTCTACCGCAAGCAGGTGGTCAAGCAGGCCGACCTGGTGCTGGCCATGCACCTCCGCGGCGACGCCTTCGCGGAGGACGACAAGGCGCGGAACTTCGCCTACTACGAGGCGCTGACGGTGCGCGACTCCTCGCTCTCGGCCTGCACCCAGGCGGTGATGGCCGCCGAGGTGGGCCACCTGGACCTGGCCTACGACTACTTCGCCGAGGCCGCTCTGATGGACCTCGACGACCTCGAGCACAACACCGCGGACGGCGTCCACATCGCCTCGCTGGCGGGGGCCTGGATCGCGGCGGTCGCCGGGTTCGGGGGGATGCGCGACCACGACGGCCGGCTCACCTTCACGCCGCGGCTGCCACCGGCGCTGCGCAGGCTGAGCTTCGGCCTCGGCTTCAAGGGCCGCTGGATCCGCGTCGAGGTGACCCACGACCAGGCCCGCTACCGTCTCCGATCCGGGCCGCCGCTGCAGACGTCCCATCACGGCCAGCCGATGACCGTCACCACGGAGGAGGAGTCCGTCCTCCCCATCCCCGACGCACCTGCGCGGCCGCGGCCCAGCCAGCCTCCGGGGCGGGAGCCGGCGCGCCGCCGGGCACCGCTGCGATGGGTCGCCCCCAGCGCTTCGGTACCATCGGTCTCCTCACCGAACCCACCCGAGGGAGCGACGCCGTGAGGTACGAGGAGGGGCCCACCGCCGAGGCCGAGGTCCACGTCGACGCCCCGCCGGGCGAGGTGTGGCCGCTGGTCTGCGACATCGACCTGCCCGGCCGCTTCAGCGCGGAGTTCGTGCGCGGCGAGTGGCAGGACGGCGAGGGCCCGGCGCTGGGGGCCCGCTTCACCGGCCACAACCACCACGACGCCGTCGGCGACTGGCACACCGGCTGCACCGTGGTCGACTTCGAGCCCGAGCGCCGCTTCGGCTGGGCGGTGGGCGACGCCGAGCACCCTTCGGCGCAGTGGCGCTTCGAGCTCGAGCCGGACGCCGGCGGCACCCGGCTGCGGCAGTGGATGCGGCTCGGCCCCGGAGCCTCGTTCCTCACGGTCGTGATCGAGCGGATGCCCGACCGGGAGGAGCGGATCATCGACCGGCGGCTGGCCGAGCACCGCGGCAACATGGAGGCCACGCTGCGGGGCATCAAGGAGCTCGCCGAGACGAGCTCGCGCTGATGCGGGTCGCGATCCAGCTCGCCGCCGAGCAGGCGCCCTGGGACCAGCTGGTGACCTACGTCTGCGAGGCCGAGCGGCTCGGCGCCGAGATGTGCTGGGTGGCGGAGGCGTGGGGCTGCGACGCGGCCACGCCGATCGGCTTCCTCGCCGCGCGGACCGAGCGGATGCACTTCGGCTCGGGGATCATGCAGCTGGGGGCACGCACCCCGGCGATGACCGCGATGACCGCCCTCACCCTGGCGCGCATCTCCGGCGACCGCTACTGCCTCGGCCTCGGCGCCTCCGGGCCGCAGGTGATGGAGGGGCTCCACGGCATCCGCCACGGCGCCGCCCTGGGGAGGATGCGGGAGACCGTCGAGATCATCCGGCTCGCCCTCGCCGGCGAGCGCATCGAGCACCCCGGGACCCACTTCCCCCTTCCCCTGCCCGGGGGCGAGGGCCGGGCGCTGCGCCTGAGCCAGCCCGCCAACCCGGGCATCCCCATCTACCTCGCCACCCTCTCTCCGCGGATGCTCGAGCTCACCGGCGAGGTCGCCGACGGCTGGCTGGGCACCAGCTTCGTCCCCGAGGCGGCCGCCGCCTCCCTGGAGCCGCTCGCCGCCGGCGCCGCGCGCGCCGGCCGCACCCTCGCCGACCTCGACATCTGCCAGGGCGCGGAGGTGGCCTTCGGCGACGACGTGGAGGCGATGGTCGTCCGCCGCAAGCCCGGGCTGGCCTTCTCGCTCGGCGGCATGGGCTCGGCCACCACCAACTACTACGCGCGCGCCTACGCGCGCCAGGGCTGGGCGGATGCGGCGACGGAGGTGCAGCGGCTCTGGCTCGCCGGGCGGCGCGAGGAGGCCGCCGCCCGGGTGCCCGACGAGATGGTGCTCGCCACCACCCTGATCGGCACCGAGGCGATGGTGCGCGAGCGGCTCCGTCGCTGGTGTGCGGCGGGGGTGACCACGGTGCGGCTCTACCCCGCGGGCGAGTCCCTGGACGCGCGCCTCGCAACCCTGGCGCGCGCGATCGAGATGATCCGGGAGATCGCGCCGAGCCACCGCTAGACTGGAACGGTGTCGGCGCCCGCATCGGTGGTCACCCGCCGTTCGCCCACGCGGCGGACCCCTCCGCCGCCCGCGTCCGCGCCCGCCCCCGGCCCGCCGTC
>JAQBPI010000079.1 GCA_028287605.1 Chloroflexota bacterium | reverse complement strand
GGTGGCCCCGTCACGACAAGCGCGCGAAGCGCGCGTCGCCGGCGAGTGCCGGCGTGGAGGGGGGCGCCGCCGGCATCGGGCGCGCCAGCGCACGATGTCTTGCGGCAGACGGGGGGAGGCGGAGCCTCCCCCCGGTAAAAACACCGTGGAGAAACTGCCGCGAACCTCAACCGGCGGCAGAGCGGCCAGACGCGAATCTCGACCGGCGGCAGAACTGCCGGGCATCTCCACCCGCGGCAGAACTGCCGGGCATCCCCACCCGCGGCAGACCAGCCGTGCATCCCCGCCCGCGGCAGAACAGCCGAGCATCCCCACCGGCGGCAGATCGGCCGTGCATCCCCACCCGCGGCCGAACACCCGGGCATCCCCACCGGCGGCAGACCAGCCGGCCATTCTCCACCGGTGGCAGAACAGCCCGGGCATCTCCCCCGGCGGCGGAGCCGCGCGCGACAGGGCTCTCCGGCCGAGCCTGTACAGTTCGCCCCGCCATGAGTCAGAGCGTCGACGAGTTCGCGCGGGGGACGGAGCACCTGGAGGATCGGGCGCACCTCGCCTCCCGGCTCGAGCGGGGGGATCGGCTGCGGATCAAGTTCGGGGTCGACCCGACCGCTCCGGACATCCACCTGGGGCACACCGTGCCGATGCGGCGGCTGCGCGCCTGGCAGGAGGCGGGCCACCTGCCGGTGATCATCATCGGGGACTGGACGGCGCGGATCGGCGACCCCACCGGCCGCTCCGAGACCCGCCCGCCGCTGAGCCCGGAGACGGTGGCGGCCAATGCCCAGACCTACCTCGACCAGCTCTTCTCGATCCTCGACCGCGAGCGCACCGAGGTCCGCTTCCAGAGCGAGTGGTTCGACGGCATCGGGCTGGCCGAGATCCTCCGCCTCTGCGCCGGGCGCACCGTCGGCCAGCTGCTCCAGCGCGCCGACTTCTCCGAGCGGATGGCGGCGGAGCGACCGATCGGCGTCCACGAGCTGCTCTACCCGCTGCTCCAGGGATACGACTCCGTGGCCGTCGACGCCGACCTCGAGATCGGCGGCACCGACCAGCTCTTCAACCTGCTCGCCGCCCGCGACGTGCAGCGCTGGTATGGCAGGCCGGTCCAGGACGTGGCCACCTTCCCCATCCTCGAGGGCACCGACGGCGTCCGGAAGATGAGCAAGAGCCTGGGCAACTACATCGGGGTCGCCGAGCCCGCCGAGGAGCAGTACGGCAGGGCGATGTCGATCCCCGACGGGCTCATCGTCCGCTGGCTGACCCTGGCCACCGATGTGCCCGCGGCCGAGGTGGAGGAGATCGCCCGGGGGCTGGCCACCGAGGAGGTCAACCCGCGCGACGCCAAGGCCCGGCTGGCGCGGGCGATCGTCGCCCAGTTCCACGGCGCCGCCGCCGCCGAGGCGGCCGAGGCGGCCTTTCGCCGGGTCCACTCCGCCGGCGGCCTCCCCGAGGCGATGCCCGAGGCGGCGCTGCCCACCGGCGAGGGCGACCGCGACGCCGTCGCCTTCGTCGCCGGCGCGCTCCGCACGGCCGGGGAGGGGGGCCGCTCGACCAGCGATCTGCGCCGCGTCTTCGCCCAGGGCGGCATCTCCCTCCACGACCCGGACGCCGGCCGGCGGCACCCGCTCGCCGACCCGAGGACACCGATCCGCTTCGCCGGCGACGGCGGTCCGGAGCCCCGGGTGGTGGTCGAGGACGGCGGGGTCACGGTGCGGCCCGGGGCGGTGATCCAGGTGGGCAAGAAGACCTTCGTCCGCTGCGTCGCCGGCTGAGCCCGCGGGGGGCGCGCGACGGGCGTCTCAGTACACTGTCGGTGGCAGCAGAGGCTAGAATTTCGGAACGTCTGTTCGGCGCGCCGAGCCGGGGGGCGGAGGGCGGCGCGGGGAGGACCACATGTCCGGTCACAGCAAATGGGCGGGGATCAAGCACAAGAAGGCGATCGTCGACGCCAAGCGAGGACAGGTCTTCACCAAGGTCGCCCGCGAGATCACGGTGTCCGCCCGCGAGGGCGGCAACGACGTCGACGGCAACTTCCGGCTCCGCCTCGCCATCCAGAAGGCGCGCGAGGTGAACATGCCTGCCGACAACATCGAGCGCGCCATCCAGCGCGGCGTCGGAGGCAAGGAGGGCGCCCAGCTCGAGGACATCCGCTACGAGGGCTACGGCCCCCACGGCGTGGCGGTGATGGTCGACGTGCTCACCGACAACCGCAACCGGACGGTGGCGGCGCTGCGGAACATGTTCACCCGCTCGGGCGGGTCGCTCGGGGAGAGCAACACCGTCGCCTGGATGTTCCGCCAGGAGGGCGTGCTCCGCATCGACGCCGGCGACGCCGACCCGGAGGAGCTCGCCCTCGAGGTGCTCGACGCCGTCGACGTCGGCGAGGAGGGCGACGTCGCCGTCGACGGCGGCTCGGTCCAGGTCACCGTCGCCCCGGCGCGCTTCGAGGAGGTCCGTCGCACCCTGGAGGGCCGCGGCTACACCATCGAGAACGCCGAGGTCACCATGGCACCGAGCACGTCGGTGGCGGTCGACGCCAAGCAGGCCCCGGGGGTGCTGCGGCTGCTCGACGCGCTCGAGGAGCACGACGACGTCCAGCAGGTCTACGCGAACGTGGAGATCCCCGACGAGGTCCTCGAGTCGGTTGGCTGAGGTGGCCCCTCCGTCATGATCGTGCTGGGGGTGGACCCCGGCCTGGCCCGCACCGGCGTCGCCGTCGTCGAGGGCACGCCGGGATCGCTCCGCCTCCGCCACGCCGGCTGCCTCGAGACCCCCGCCGGCACCCCCGACCCCGTCCGGCTCGCCCTGCTGCTCGGCGCCCTCGAGCTGCTCATCGCCCGCGAGCGCCCCCAGACGGCGGCGGTCGAGCAGCTGTTCTTCTCGACCAACCGCCGCACCGCCATGCGGGTCGGCGAGGCGCGGGGCGTGATCCTGTGCGGCCTCGCCCGCGCCGGCCTGACGGTCGCCGAGTACACGCCGCTGCAGGTCAAGGAGGCGGTGGCGGGCTGGGGGGCGGCGCCGAAGCCGCAGGTGGCGCGGATGGTGCGCACCCTGCTCGGCGGTGCCGTCCTGGAGGGTCCCGACGACGTCGCCGACGCCTGCGCGGTGGCGGTCTGCCACCACCACCGCGCCCGGCTCTCGGGGGCCGCCCGGCCGCCGGCGG
>JAQBPI010000068.1 GCA_028287605.1 Chloroflexota bacterium | reverse complement strand
TGTGGCCCTACGCCGCCGAGCTCTTCGAGACCGACGACGTGGCCCGCCGCGCCGCCGCCGCCGGCGTGGCCCCCGACCCGGCGACGCTGCGCCCTGCCTGGGACGCGGCGGTGGGTGCGGTGCTGGTCGAGGCGACGCTGACCCGGCCCGAGGTCTCGTGGGCGCCCAGCGGCGGGCGGCGGGGGCTGCACACCGAGTGCTTCGGCCGCCTGCTCGCGGAGATGCAGCACCTGCACCGCTCCCACGCGGGGGCGCGCTGGTAGCCGTGGAGGCCACCGAGCAGGTGCGCCTCCTGGTGGCCGGCGTCGCCGACCCGGAGATCCCCGCGCTCACCATCGAGGACCTCGGCATCCTCCGGGGGGTGCGCCTCGACGGGGGCAGGGTCGTCGTGGAGATCACCCCCACCTACTCCGGCTGCCCGGCGCTGGCGGCGATCCGCGCGGACGTCGAGCGCCGCCTCCGCGAGCACGGCCACGCCGAGGTCGAGGTGCGCACCGTGCTCTCCCCCGCCTGGACCACCGACCGGATCACCGAGCGGGGCCGGCGGCGGCTGGCCGCGCAGGGCATCGCCCCTCCCCCACCCCCGGGGACGGTCGAGCCGTCCGCGGTGCCCTGCCCGCAGTGCGGCTCGGCGCACACCGAGCTGCTCAGCCGCTTCGCCGCCACCCCCTGCCAGGCGCTGCGCCGCTGCGGCGCCTGCCTCGAGCCCTTCCCCCACCTCAGGGCGCACCGGTGAGCGCGGCGCCCGGGGCGGCGCCCGCGGTCCCGCGCCACGCCGTCCTCCACGAGCTGCGGGTGGCCGCCGTCGAGCCGCTCACCGACGACTCGGTCACCGTCACCTTCGACGTCCCGGGGCCTCTCCGCGACGCCTACCGCCACACCCAGGGCCAGCACGTGTCGGTGCGCTGCCCGGTCGCCGGCGACGAGGCGCGCCGCAACTACTCGATCTGCACCCCCGCGGGCTCGGGGGTGCTGCGGATCGCGGTGAAGCGGCTGGAGGGCGGGGTGTTCTCCTCCCATGCGCACACCCGGCTCCGCCCCGGCGACGCGCTCGGGGTGATGACCCCGACGGGGCGGTTCCACGCCCCCCTCGACCCCGCCCGGGCACGCCACCACGTCGCCATCGCCGCGGGCAGCGGCATCACCCCGGTCCTCTCCATCGTCGCCACCACCCTGGCGGTCGAGCCGCGGAGCCGGGTCACCCTCCTCTACGGCAACCGCACCACCGCCGGCATCATGTTCCTGGAGGAGCTCTTCGACCTCAAGAACCGCTTCTGCGAGCGCTTCCAGCTGGTCAACGTGCTCTCCCGCGAGGACCAGGAGGCGGAGCTGCTCAGCGGGCGGATCGACGGGCGGCGGCTGGGCCGGCTGCTCGACCTGCTGCTCCCCGGCGGCGGCGACGAATGGTTCGTATGCGGTCCGCGGGCGATGATCGAGGAGGCACGCGCCACTCTCCTCCAGCGCGGGGTGGAGGCGCCGCGGATCCACTCGGAGCTGTTCCACGCCGGCCGCGACGCCGCCGCGCCCGGCCGTCGCGCCGCCCCGCCGGGGGAGGGCAGCCGGGTCACGGTCGTCCTCGACGGGCGCAGCTCCAGCGTCGAGCTCGGCGCCGGCGACGAGTCCGTCCTCGACGCCGCCCTCCGGGTCCGGGGCGACGCCCCCTACGCCTGCAGGGAGGGGGTCTGCGGCACCTGCCGCGCGCGGGTGGTGAGCGGCGCGGTGACCATGGACCGCAACCACGCCCTCGAGCGCGAGGAGGTCGAGGCAGGGTTCGTGCTCGCCTGCCGGTCGCACCCGGCCACCCCCGCGGTCACCCTCGACTTCGACGGCTGACGCGACCGGCTCCGCTCGCCATAACCGGACGATCGCGAGTTGTTGCGGGTCGAACAACGCCGGGCGGTCCCGCCGCCGCGTAGCATGGCGGCGACGCGCCGATGGCGGTGGCACCCCGGGGACGCTCCCACGCCCCCGCCCCAGCATCGGGTGTGAGCAGTGGCCGACGCGGCCAGAGGCGGCACACCCGGTCTGCACCCGGAGGTACCGTCGATGGAGGCCATCCTCGAATCGTTCAATCGCTCGCCGCACCCCAGCGATCGCAGGGGCGCCTTCCGGGCGCGGCGGGCCAAGATCGTCTGCACGCTCGGTCCCGCCAGCCAGACGCCCGAGACCATCGGAGCGCTGATCGACGCGGGGATGGACGTGGCCCGGCTGAACTTCTCCCACGGGACCAGGGAGCAGCACCTCGCCACCTACCGCCTGGTCAGGGAGGCGGCGGACGCACGCCGGCGAGCGGTCGGCGTGCTCGCCGACCTCCAGGGGCCGAAGGTGCGGTTGGGCAGCTTCGAGGGGGGCGCGGCGTTCCTGGAGAGAGGCTCGCTCTTCACCGTCACCGCCGACCCCGGCCCCGGCGGTGACGCCGCGCTGGCGGGTTCGAGCCACCGGGCGACCACCTGCTACGCGGCGCTGTCCCACGACGTGGTCGCCGGCGACACCCTGCTCATCGACGACGGGCGGATCCGGCTGCGCGCTCTCGAGTCCAGGGGCAACGACGTGCTCTGCACCGTGGTCGACGGCGGCGTGGTCTCGGACCACAAGGGCCTCACCCTCCCCGGGGTGCGGATGAGCGTGCCCACGCTCTCCGACAAGGACACCGAGGACCTCCGCTTCGCCCTGGGGATGGGCGTCGACATGGTGGCGCTCTCCTTCGTGCGCCGGCCCGAGGACATCGAGGCGGTCCACCAGGTCATGGACGCGTGCGGCCGGCGGGTGCCGGTGATCGCCAAGCTGGAGCGCGAGGAGGCGGTCGACCGGCTCGCGGACATCGTCGCCGCGTTCGACGGCCTCATGGTGGCGCGGGGCGACCTCGGGGTGGAGATGCCCCTGGAGCAGCTGCCGCTCATCCAGAAGCGCGCCGTGCGGCTGGCGCGGGAGAGCTGCAAGCCGGTCATCGTCGCCACCCAGATGCTGGAGTCGATGACCCACGATCCCCGGCCCACCCGGGCCGAGGTCTCCGACGTCGCCAACGCGGTGCTGGACGGCGCCGACGCCCTGATGCTCTCCGGGGAGACCAGCGTGGGCGCGCACCCGGTGGAGACGGTGACCACGATGGCGCGGATCATCGTCGCCACCGAGCGGGCGGGGCTGGCCACGCTGCCGTCACCCGCCTCCACCACTCCCGCCGAGGCGATCGCCGCGTCGGCTCCGGAGGTCGCGCTGTCGGTGGACGCGCAGGCCCTGGTCGCCTTCACCGAGACCGGGATGTCCGCCCGGCGCCTCTCCCGCCACCGCTGCCACATTCCCATCCTCGTGTTCACCCCGCACGCGGCGGTGCGCAGCCAGCTGGCGCTGACCTGGGGGGTCGAGACCTTCGTGGTCCCGCTCGCCGGTCACACCGACGAGATGGTGCTCCAGGTGGAGCGGGCGCTGCTCGAGCTCGGACGCTGCCGGACCGACGACCTCATCGTGATCGTGGCCGGCACCCTCACCGGCGAGAGCGGCTCCACCAACCTGCTGCGGATCCACCGGGTCGGCGAGAGCGGCCAGGTCCC
>JAQBPI010000050.1 GCA_028287605.1 Chloroflexota bacterium | reverse complement strand
CCACCGAGAGCGCGCCGGCGCGGACGCGGGCCACCGCGATCCGCCGGAGGACGGCGTCCCCCGAGGCCGCCTCCACCCCGGCGTCCACGCCGAGGGCGCCGTCGCAGCGCCGTGGCCGCGCAGGATGAGGATCGACCGCAGCCGGTGAGCGAGGGGACCAACGGCGCCGATTCGCTGAGCGTGGTCCGCGGGGCGTCGCAGCGCCCGGGGGCCGCGGAGGCGTCCGAGCAGGGGCCGGCGCTGACCCTGGTGGCCGCTCAGAGCGGCCGCTATCTCAACCGCCACCTGAGCTGGCTCGACTTCAACGCCCGGGTGCTCGCCCTCGCCGCGGACGGCGCCCTCCCGCTGCTTGAACGCGCCAAGTTCCTCGCCATCTTCAGCACCAACCTGGACGAGTTCTTCCAGGTGCGCGTCGGCGGCCTGACCGAGCAGCGCAGCGCCGGGCTGCTCACGCTCTCGCCCGACGGGCTCACCGTCGGCGTCCAGCTCGAGGCCATCCGCGAGCGCGTGCTCACGCTCGTGGCGCGCCAGACCTCGCTCTTCCGCGAGGTCGCCACCCAGCTCGAGGCCGCGGGGCTGCGCTTCTCGGATTACCGCTCGCTCGACGACGACGACCGCGCCCACCTCGACCGCGTCTTCGAGGAGCAGGTCTTCCCCGTCCTCACCCCGCTCGCCGTCGACCCCGCGCACCCCTTCCCCTACATCAGCAACCTCTCGCTGAACCTCGCCGTGGTGGTCGGCGACCCGGACAGCCCGGCCACCCGGATCGCGCGGGTCAAGGTGCCGCAGCTGCTGCCACGCTTCGTGGTGATGCCCGACGGCGAGCGCTTCGTGCCCCTCGAGCAGGTCATCGCCGCGCACCTCGAGCAGCTCTTCCCGGGGATGCGCATCCTCGGCCAGCACCCCTTCCGGGTCACCCGCAACGCCGACTTCGCCCTCGAGGAGGAGGAGGCGGAGGACCTGCTCACCGCCGTCGAGGCGATCCTGCGGATGCGCCGGCGCTCGCCCCGGGTGGTCAGGCTGGAGATCGACACGTCGACGGACGACGAGGTCCTGAGCCTGCTGATGCGCGAGCTCGAGATCGGCGAGGAGGCGGTCTACCGGATCGACGGCCCCCTCGACCTCGCCGGCCTCTGGGCGCTGCACCGGCTCGACCGTCCCGAGCTCCACGACCCGCCCCTCAAGCCGGCCACCCAGGCGCGGCTGGCGGCGGCACCCGACGGTCCGCCCGACCTCTTCAAGGTCATCGCCGGCGGTGACGTGCTGGTGCACTTCCCCTACGAGAGCTTCAGCACCTCGGTGGAGGCCTTCATCGAGCAGGCCGCCCGCGACCCCGACGTGCTCGCCATCAAGCAGACCCTGTACCGCACCTCGGGCCCCGACAGCCCCATCGTCCGCGCCCTGGTCGCCGCCGCCGAGGCGGGCAAGCAGGTGGTCGCCCTGGTGGAGCTGACGGCCCGCTTCGACGAGGCCACCAACATCGCCTGGGCGCGGGTGCTGGAGCAGTCGGGGGTGCACGTGGTGTACGGGCTGGTGGGGCTGAAGACCCACGCCAAGACCGCGCTGGTGGTGCGCCGCGAGGCCGGCGGCATCCGCCGCTACTGCCACGTCGGCACCGGCAACTACAACCAGCAGACCGCGCGCCTCTACGAGGACCTCGGGCTGCTCAGCTGCGATCCCGAGCTCGGCGCCGACCTCACCGACCTCTTCAACTACCTCACCGGCTACAGCCGGCAGCGCCGCTTCCGCCGGCTGCTGGTGGCGCCGACCACGCTGCGCCCTCGGCTGCTCGAGCTCATCCATCGCGAGACCCGCCGCCGCGGACGCATCTTCATGAAGCTGAACCATCTCGTCGACCCGGAGGTGGTCGAGGCCCTGTACGCGGCCTCGACGGCGGGCGCCGAGGTCGACCTGATCGTGCGCAGCGCCTGCGGGGTGCGGCCGGGGGTGCCGGGGATGTCGGAGCGGATCCGGGTGCGCTCGATCGCGGGCCGCTGGCTCGAGCACTCGCGGATCTTCCGCTTCGGCGGCGACAGCAACGCCGACTGGTTCATCGGCTCCGCCGACATGATGAGCCGCAACCTCGACGGCCGCGTCGAGGCGCTGGTGCCGGTCATGGACCCCGGCCTGCAGGCGCGCCTGGACGAGATCGTCGACGTGCTGCTCGACGACGACTGCCTCTCCTGGACGCTGGACCAGGAGGGTGGCTGGCACCGGGTCCCACGGCGCACCGGGGTCAACGCGCAGGCACGGCTGGCGGAGCTGGCCCGGGTGCGCGCCGACGGCCGCGACGCCGACGGGGCCCGCGCCCTCGGAGCCGAGGCATGAGCTCCACCACCCCGCCCGCGGTGAACCGCGAGCGCGAGCTGAAGCTGGCGGCGCCGCCCGACTTCCGCCTCCTCGATCTCGGCTCGGTGGCCGAGGACGTGGTGGTCACCGCGGCCGACGAGCGCCGGCTGACGACCGTGTACTGGGACACCGCCGACCTGCGGCTGATCCGCTGGGGCTGCACCCTGCGCCATCGTGCCGGCGAGGGCTGGACGGTGAAGCTCCCCAAGGTCGACAACTCCGCGCTGCTGGTGCGCGACGAGCACAACTTCCCGGGGCCGCCGGCCTCGCCGCCGGACGCCGCCGTCGATTTGGTGCGCGCCTACGTGCGCACCGCCGGGCTCGCCCCGGTGGTACGCATGCGCACGGTGCGGCGCGCGGTGTCGGTGCTCAGCGCCGACGGCCGGCTGCTCGCCGAGATCGACGACGACGACGTCTCCGTGCACCAGGGACGCCGCGTCACCGGCCGTTTCCGCGAGCTCGAGGTGGAGATGGCCGCGGACGGCACCGACGCCCTCCTCGACGCCATCGTCGAGCGCCTCCGGGCCGGGGGCGCGGGCGCCGCCGACCCCACCCCCACGCTGGTGCGCGCTCTCGGCAGCACCGCCGTGGGCCCCCCCGAGGTGGTCGCCGAGACGCTCGACGGC
>JAQBPI010000033.1 GCA_028287605.1 Chloroflexota bacterium | reverse complement strand
CGGCGGTGGACTTCATCCTCCGCCTCGCCCGCGTGGACGGCGACGAGGCGGCGGCGCGCGACCAGGTCCAGCAGACCATCGCGACCGTCCGCGGCGCCGACGGCCCCCGGCCACGCCCGGTGACGGTGCCCGACCCCGACGCCACCGGCGCCGCCCACGCCCTGGTCGCCCTCGCCGAGGTGAACCGGGCGCGCGCCGCCGCGGGGGTCGGCCCGGTGACCCTCGACCGGCCCCTCGTCCGGAGCGCCGCCGGGCACTGCTTCTACTGGCTGGCGAACAACGCCCTCCCCGAGGTGGCGAACCTCGGCATCCACCGCGAGACCCCGGGGACGCCCGGCTTCACCGGGGTGCGGGCCGGCGACCGCGCCGACGCGGCGGGCTGGCGCGGCGGGGCGATCTCCGAGGACATCACCCACCGCGGCGGCGCCACCCAGGCGGTGGCCGACTGGGTCGACAGCATCTATCACCGCTTCCCGATCATCCGGCCCGACCTGCGCTCCATCGGCTACGCGGACTGCTCGCTCGGTCCCCTGCCCATGGAGGACATGGAGTTCGGCTTCGGCGCGGCGGCGCCCGGATCCCGCACCGCACCGCCGGTGCTGGTGCCCGCCGACGCCCAACAGGGGGTGCCCACCACCTTCCTCGACGACGAGCTCCCCGACCCCCTGCCGCCGGGCGCGGCGCGCAACGCCGGGTTCCCGGTCACCGCCACGTTCGACCAGGCGGCCTCGGTGCGGCTCACCGGGTTCACCCTCCGCACTCCGGCCGGGGCGGAGGTGCCCGCGTACACGCTGTCGCCGGGCGTGGACACCGAGAACTCGGCCTGCCTGCTGCCCCGTGCCCCGCTCGCGCCCGCCACCGCGTACACCGCGCACCTCACCGCCACCGTCGACGGCCGCGCCTACGAGCGCACCTGGACCTTCGTCACCCGGTAGCCGGGCCGCCGCGGTTGCGGTGAGCGCACCCCCAAGCGCAGGGCCGCTATCGTTGCCCGGCCATGCCCGATGTCCGCGGCGACCTGGTGCGCGCCGTCCGCACCGCCCTCGACGAGCTCGGCTGCGGCCCCGACGTCGAGGCCGTGGTGGAGGAGTCGGCGCGCCCCGAGTTCGGCGACTGGTCGACACCGGCGCCGCTGCGGGCGGCGCGGACGCTGCGCCGGCCGCCCCCGGTGATCGCCGGCGAGCTGCGCGACCGGCTGGCGGCGATGGACGTGCCCTGGGTGCGCGAGTGGACCGCCACCGGCGGCTACGTCAACGCCCGTCTCGACGAGGCGCGGTGGGTTCCGACGGTGATCGAGGAGGCGCTGCACCGCGATCCCGCGGCGCCGCTGCCCACGCCGCACGGGTACACCGTGATGCCGGGCAAGACCCTTCTCGAGCACACCAACATCAACACCAACAAGGCGGCGCACATCGGCCACCTGCGCAACGCCTGCCTCGGCGACACCGTCGCCCGGGTGCTGCGCCGCACCGGCCACCGCGTCGAGGTCAACGACTACATCGACGACACCGGGGTGCAGGTCGCCGACGTCGTCGTCGGCGTGCGCGAGCTGGGGCTGGAGCCGCGCGAGGGCGAGCCCTTCGACCAGTTCTGCTCGCGCGCCTACGTCGAGGTGAGCCGCCGGTACGACACCGAGCCCGAGCTGGTCGAGCGGCGGCGCGCAACCCTGCGCGCCATCGAGGAGCGCGACAACGAGGTCGCGCGGTTCGCGAAGCAGCTGGCCTCGCAGGTGGTCGACGCCCACCTGGCCACCATGGCCCGCTTCGACATCGGCTACGACCTGCTCACCTGGGAGTCCGACATCATCGAGCTCGGCTTCTGGCGGCACGCCTTCGACCAGCTGCGCGAGGCCGGCGCGATCGTGCGCGTCGAGTCCGGGAAGCTCGCCGGCTGCTGGGTGATGCCCTGGGACGACGGTGCCGACCCCGACGACGCCGACGAGGAGCGCGACGCCAAGGTGCTGGTGAAGTCCGACGGGGTGGCCACCTACACCGCCAAGGACATCGCCTACCAGCTCTGGAAGTTCGGCCTGCTCGGGCTCGACTTCCACTACCGCCCCTGGCACCCGGAGGTGCCCGGGTCGCCGGCGACGACATCGTCCAGCGCCGAGGGCGCGGGCCTCGACGGCGCCGGGTTCGGCCATGCGGCGCGGGTGGTCAACGTCATCGACGCCCGCCAGGCCTACCTGCAGCGGGTGGTGCGCGACGCCCTCGACCGCCTCGGCCACCACGAGGAGGCCGAGCGCTCTGTCCACCTCGCCTACGAGGTGGTGGCGCTCACCCCGGCGGCGGCGCGCGAGCTCGGTGTCGAGGTCGCCGACGGCGGCCCCGCGGTGGTCGCGCTGAGCGGGCGCCGGGGCATCGAGGTGCGCGCCGACGACCTCCTCGACCTCGCCGTCGCCAAGCTCGGGGACAAGGCGCGGGACGCGGAGACCGCGCGC
The DNA here is from genome assembly GCA_028287605.1 of Chloroflexota bacterium. Lineage (GTDB taxonomy): Bacteria > Chloroflexota > Dormibacteria > Aeolococcales > Aeolococcaceae > CF-96. The sequence goes on along the minus strand of JAQBPI010000033.1, from coordinate 1,289 downwards.
GCCCTCGCCGCCGCCGCGGTGCGCTACTACCTGCTGAAGTTCTCGCTGACCCAGATCATCGCCTTCGACTTCGACGAGGCGCTGCGGGTCACCGGCGACACCGGCGTCTACCTGCAGTACGCGCACGCCCGCGCCTCGGGGATCCTGCGGCGGACCGCGGCGGACGGCGGCGGCGAGGGCCGGCTGCCGGTGCCCGCCGGCCTGCTGCCGGTGGAGCGCGCCCTGCTCCACCGCATCGAGGCCTACCCGCGGGCGGTCGCCGAGGCGGCGGCCTCGCTCGCCCCGGTGGTGCTGGCGGTGTACGCCTTCTCGCTCGCCTCCGCCTTCAGCGACTTCTACGAGCACACCCCGCCGATCGTCCGCGAGGAGGACCCCGACCTCCGCCGCTTCCGCCGGGCGCTCACCGCCGCCACCCGGGCCACCCTCGGCGACGCGCTGCACACCATGGGGATGGCGGCGCTCGACGAGCTCTGACCTCAGCGCCGGGGCAGGGCGGCGAGGATCAGCGAGGCGTGGCTCTGCACCTGGGGGTAGTTGCCCAGCGGACCCCGCCCGGGCAGGGCGACCTCGCCGAGCAGGCCGCCCACCCCGTGCTCCGCCAGGGCGGCGGAGACATGGCGGAGGCCGTCGCCGCCGCCGCGCCCGAGGGCGGCGCCCAGCCAGAGGGTGGCGAAGACGAAGGGCGCGCAGGGGTCGTCGATGCCGTCGTCGATCGGGCTGTGGCGCTCCACCAGGCCGGACGCGCCCAGGTCGCGGGAGAGGGCCTCGAGGGTGGCCGCGGTGCGGCGGTCGGAGGCGGGGAGGAAGCCGACCAGGGGCACCAGTCCCAGGGCACCGTCGAGCCCGCCCCCGGGATGCAGGGGCAGGGGTGCGGCGGCGGGCAGGCGGTCGAGGACCGCGCCACGGATCCGTGCGGCGACGCCCTCCCAGCGTTCGGCGTCGCCGCCGACCCTCCCACGCCGGGCCAGGGCGGCGGCCCGGCGCAGGCCGGTCCAGGCCATGACCCGCGACTGGGTGTAGCGACGGGGGGCGCCGCGGATCTCCCAGATGCCGTGGTCGGGCTCGTCCCAGCGCTGCTCGGCGAGCCCGGCGAGGTCGGGGACGGCGAGCCGCAGCGCCTCGGGCAGGGCGCCGGCGCGATCGAGGGCATGGGCGAGGTCGACCACCTCGCCGACCACGTCGAGCTGCGCCTGCGCGGCGGCGCCGTTGCCGATGCGCACCGGCCGGGCGCCGCCGTGGCCGGCGAGGTGGTCGAGGGTCACCTCGCTGGGCGGGGCGGTGCCGTCGAC
>JAQBPI010000041.1 GCA_028287605.1 Chloroflexota bacterium | reverse complement strand
GGCACCGCCAGGGACAGCCGCCACGACGCGGCGGTGACGGCGGCGGTGAGGGCGGCGGCGCCGAGCACGGCGGCGAGGGCGGACCTCACGCGGACGCGGCGCGGGGATGGGGATGGCTCACGGGACGGCCGCCATCATGCCAAGCACGGCGGCCCCGCCACCGGCCCCGGGCGCGCCGGCGCCTGGAAAGTACGATGGCGCGGTGGAGGACAGCGGCCACGGCCACGATCGTCACGGCGAGCACGGCCACGACGACCACCACGCCCACGAGGACGCGCCGCGGGACGAGGGTGGCCACGGCCACGTCCACGGGCGGCCGGCGGCCACCACCCCGGGCGCGCTGCGCACCCTGGGCGTCGCCTCCGCGGGCCTGGCGCTGGTGTCCGCGGCCGAGCTGGTGGTCTCGGCGCTCTCGGGCAGCGCGGCGGTGCTCGCCGACGGCCTCCACAACCTCGGCGACGTCTTCACCACCGTCGCCCTGGCCGGCGCCTTCATCCTGAGCAACCGGGCGCCCACCCGCCGCTTCCCCTACGGCTACCACCGTGGCGAGGACCTCGCCGGGGTGGTGGTGCTGCTCCTGATCCTGGGCAGCGCCATCGCCTCGGGCGTCACCTCGATCGAGCACCTGCTCCACCGCTCCCCGCTCACCCACCCGGGGATCGCCCTCGCCGCGGCGCTGGTCGGCTTCGCCGGCAACGAGGCGGTGGCGCGCTACAAGACGGTGATGGGCCGGCGGCTGCGCAGCCTCTCGCTGGTGGCCGACGGCCAGCACTCGCGAATCGACGGGCTGGCGTCGCTGGGGGCGGCGGTGGGGGTGGGCGGCGCCTGGGCAGGGATGCCGGTGCTGGATCCGGTCGCCGGCCTGGTGCTCACCGCGGTGATCGCCGTGGTGGCCCTCGACACCGCCCGGAACGTCACCGCCCGGCTGCTCGACGAGGCCGACGCCTCGCTGCTCGCGACCATCGAGGAGGTGGCCGCGAAGGCCCCCGGGGTGGTCTCCGTGTCGGAGGTCAGGGCCCGCTGGACCGGCCGCCGCATGCGCGCGGAGCTGGTGCTCGCCGTGTCCCCGGACGAGACGGTGTCACGGGCGCACGCCCTCGGCGAGCAGGTGCGCCACGAGCTCTTCCACCGCATCGACGGGCTCGCCGAGGTGGTCGTCCACCTCGACCCCGCCGGCGACGCGGAGGCGCACCAGGAGGTGCGCCACCACGAGGCCGGGTCGTCGGGGCGCTGACCGCTGACAGCCTTCCGCCCTGTCCTCTCGGCGCTCACGCGCCGAATGGGTGAGGGGGCCTCCCCCAGGCTCATCAGCTCCTTCGTCGCTGACAGCCTTCCAGCTATCCTCTCGGCGCTCACGCGCCGAATGGTGAGGGGCCTCCCCCCAGGCCATCAACTCCTTCGTCGCTGACAGCCTTCCCCCTGTCCTCTCGTCGCCGGCAGCCTTCCGGCGCTCACGCGCCGGGCAGCCGGGGGGGCAGGCTAGCTCTTCTTCGCGCGCTTCTTGGCGGGGGCCTTGCCGGTCTCCTTCAGCGACGCCGCCAGGGTGGTGCTGGGGGTGAACCGCGCCACCCGGCGCGCCGCCACCTGGACGGTCTCGCCGGTGCGCGGGTTGCGGCCCACCCGAGCCGCGCGCTGCGCGGTCTTGAAGGTTCCGAAACCGTGGATGCGCACCTCGTCGCCGGTCGTCAGGGAGGTGGCGAGGGTGTCGAAGAACCACTTGACCTCGTCCCGGGCCGCGACCATCGACATCTCACCGTCGTTGGAGCGCACCCAGTCGGCCAGCCGCTCGGCGAGCACGTCGCGCGTGATGACAGTCATGTTCCGATGTCTCCGATAGCTTGTGGACGGGCCCGAATTGTAGGCACCGCAACGCATTTTGAACAACTGTACCGCCTCGGGCGCAGCCACCGGCGGAGCACGCGTCGCCCGCCGCCCGGGGCGGTCCTCCTCCACACCGGCCACGCCATCGTCTGAGATGCCTTTGCCGCCGGAGACGGACCGTGGGTTCGGAGCAGCCGCTGAGGCAGGACGCGGCTCCGTGCCCTGGTCGTCGGCGCCTGTGGCGCAGCCACCGGCTGAGCACGCTTCGTCCGTCGCCGGGGCGGCGTTGCCGCCGGAGACGGACCGTGGGTTCGGAGCTGCCGCTGAGGCAGGACGCGGCTCCGTGCCCAGGTCGTCGGCGCCTGTGGCGCTGGCTAGCGCCACACCCGCTTCATGATCACCCGGGCCAGCTTCTCGGGGTCGTGGTGCGTGGAGATTCGCGGCGAGACCACGTCGGCGAGGATGAAGTGCACCGGCCGCCGCGAGGCCCTCTCACGGTCGAAGGTCACCCTGGTGATGCCCGCCTCGACCGCCGACGGGGGCAGGGGAAGGCCGTGATTGCTGTTGCAGATCACGTAGTCGAAGAGATTCCCGCCGACGTGCTTCTCGATGGCGTCGAGGTGCTCGCTGACGGTGAAGCCGGCGGTCTCGCCCGGCTGGGTGGCGACGTTGCACACGTACACCTTGACCGCCGGAGACGCCCGCAGCGCCTCCACCAGCCCGTCGACCAGCAGGTTGGGGAGGATCGAGGTGTAGAGCGAGCCGGGGCCGACCACGATCAGCTCGGCGTCGAGGATGGCGAGCTCGGCCTCGGGGTTGATCTGCGGCGAGGGCGGGTCGAGGAAGACCCGGTCGATCGGCCCTGCGCCCTGGGGGATCCGCGACTCGCCGATGCGGATCTCGCCGCCCGCGTTGGCGCACAGGACCACGTCCTGGAGGGTGCTCGGCATGATCTGGCCACGCACGCGCAGAACCCGTCCCGAGGCCTGGAGCGCGTGCTCGAAGTCGCCGGTGATCTCGGCCATGGCCATGATGAAGAGGTTGCCGAAGGAGTGGCCGCTCAGCGACCCCTCGCCGGTGAAGCGGTGGGAGAAGAGGCTGGTCATCAGCGGCTCGGTCTCCGCCAGGGCGGTGAGGCACTGGCGGAAGTCGCCGGGGGGCAGCACCTGGTACTCGGTCCGCAGCCGCCCGCTGGAGCCGCCGTCGTCGGCGACGGTGACGATCGCGGAGATGTTCCCCGTGTACTTCTTGATGCCGCGGAGCATCGAGCTCATCCCGGTGCCGCCGCCGATGGCCACCAGCCGCGGCCCCTTGGCGAGCAGGCGGTGGGTGTAGATCTGCTCGACCACCCCGCTGCCGCTCGACGACGCCAGCGGCAGGAAGGGGCCCAGGATCGAGCGGCCGAGCCGGTAGAAGGCGAACCCGGCCACGCTGACGCCGAGCCCCAGGAAGAGCACGGCCCGCGCCCAGCGGGGCATGAACTGCAGGGTGAGCGGGCCCACGAAGCGGGGGAAGGCGAAGGTGGTGTAGGCGTCCTTGAGCGCGTAGCCGAAGGCGAGGCTGAGCAGCACGATGGCGGCGAAGAGCAGGAGCAGCCAGCGCTTGACGTTCAGCCCGGGGGTGAACCACCGCACCATCCCCTCGGGCCGGGGCGGAGGGGTGTCGGGCATCGGGGGTCGATTGTCCCACGACGCCTCGGGCTCCGCCGGGACAGCCGGGGCGGGCGCCACGGCGGCGTCGGGGGTGACGGGCGGCTCCTCCGGACGCTCCGGCGCCGGCACCGAGAGATGCGCGCGCATGCTCAGAAGCCGGCCCCGGCGGGGGCGATGGGAGCGCGGGCCCGCAGGCGGGCGATGTCGTGGGTCGCCTCGATGTAGCGCACCGTGCCGGAGTAGGAGCGCATCACCACGCTGTGGGTGCTGACCACGCCCCGACCGGCGAAGCGCACCCCCTGGAGGAGCTCGCCGTCGGTCACCCCGGTCGCCGCGAAGAACACGTTCTCACCTCCGCACAGGTCGTCGAGAGTCAGAACGCTGGTGTCCTTGCCCTCGGCACGCATCACCGCGCGCTCGCCCTCGTCGCGGGGCGCCAGCCGGCCCTGCATGCCCCCGCCCACCGCCTTGACGGCGCAGGCGGCGAGCACCCCCTCGGGGGCGCCGCCGATGCCCCAGAGGACGTCGATGCCGGTGCGCTGCTCCATCGCCGCCCAGAGCCCGGCGGCGATGTCGCCGTCGGGGATGAGCTTCACCCGGGCCCCGACGGCGCGGATCTCGCGCAGCAGGCGCTGGTGGCGGGGGCGGTTGAGCACCACCACGGTCAGGTCCTCGACGTCACGGCCCTCGGCGCGGGCGATGCGCCGCAGGTTGTTGGCCACGGTGTCCGTGATGTCGATGACCCGGTGCGCGCGGGGACCGACGATCAGCTTCTCCATGTAGTAGCAGTGGGTGTGGAAGAGCGCGCCGCGCTCCGCCAGCGCCACCGTGGAGACGGCGCCGGGAAGGCCTCCCGCCACCAGCCGTGCGCTGTCGATGGGGTCGACGGCGACGTCCACCGCGGGCGGGTTGCCGTTGCCGACGCTCTCCCCGATGTAGAGCATCGGGTTGTCGTCCTTCTCGCCCTCGCCGATCACCACCACGCCGTCCATGTCGACGTAGCCGAGGCTCCGCCGCATCGCGTCGACGGCGGCCTGCTCCGCCTCGTCGAGGAGGTCGCGGCCCATGAATCGGGAGGCGGCGATGGCCGCGCCCTCGGTGACCCGGACCAGCTCGAGCGCGAGGTTGCGGTCGATCGGGGTGCCGATGTCGCGGCGCTGGCGGGCTCTCGGCGGCATGGCAGCGGGATGATACGCGGAATCGATGGCATCCCCGTCACACGTCGGCCGCCCCCGTTCCGCTCCCCGCGGGGGCGGCGCAGACTCCTCTGCATCGTGAGTCCCGATCTCTGCACGCTCCACTATCGAGAGGCCGTCACCGGCTGCGCGGGCTGCGGGCGCGGGGTCTGCGCGAGCTGCCGGACGGAGGACGGCCTCTGCCCCTTCTGCGCCCCGCGGGTCGAGGACGAGGCCGTGATGGCCCGGGACCGCCGCAGCTCCCGGATCGCGCTGCGCCGCGCCGGCATCGCCCTCCACGCCGAGCGGGGTGACCCGGTGATCCTCCGGAAGGGACGCTTCCGCCTGCTGGTGCCGGTGCTCGGCGGCGCCGCCACCGCCCTCGCCGCCGCCGCGGTGTGCGCCGAGCTGGAGCGCGGGCTCGGAGTCGACGCCGCCCTGGCCGCGGTGCTCTGCGCCGCCGTGGTCGGGTTCTGCGTGCGCCTCCTCCTCGGCGGTGTCTCGCGCGCCGCCGGAGCGATCGCCGCCGCGCTCTGCGTCGCCGCGGCGCTGCTGGGCCGCTGGTGGGCGGGGGCCCACGTCGACGGCACCGGCGACGGCGTGGGGCTGCGCAGCCTCTCCGACTGGGTGATCTCGCACGGGGCGCTGGTGCCCGCCCTCTACGCGGCCGCCGCGGCGCTCGCCTACGGGGCCGCCGCCGGCCACCGGCCGGTCTGAGCCGGCTTTGCTCCAGGCTGCTAGCATGCCGGTTCCGGGGAGTACACCCGCCGATCCCCCGACAACAGGGGCACCTTCGATGGCCGACGACATCCTCGACCGGGTGCGCAGCTTCGCGACCCGCGGTGACGAGCAGCCTGTGGAGGACTCCGAAGCGGAGCCGGCCGGCGCCGAGACACCCGAGCCGGAAGCGCAGGAGATGGCGATGAGCGATGCCCAGGCGGGCCTGGGGCTCCAGGAGGGCTCCGGCGCGCTGGCGCCTGCGGGGATCATCCGGGCGTGCCCCATCCCGTCCGGGGCGGTGATCTTCGGCGAGCTCACCTCGGCCTTCGTCGACGGGCCCCGGCTGATCCGCTTCCTCGCCGACCGGCGCCACACCGGCGCGGTCGTCGACGCCGGCCGCACCCGCGTGCAGGTCGCGCTCCTCTACGAGGGCGCGGCGGTCGGCCTGGTGGCGGTGGGCGACGGCTCCACCCGCCGCGTCGACACCATGAGCCTGCCCGCCCCCGGCAGCGGCGACGAGCACCAGCTCACCGTGCTCACCTACCGGCCGGAGATCACCCTGGCGCTGGCCCAGCTGATCAACATGCCGGAGCGCTTCGACCGCATGCACGGGTCCTTCGTCGACCTCCCCGCGCTGCTCTCCTTCCTGCGCCGGGAGCGGGCCAACGGCGCGGTGCGCGTCACCACCGGCGAGGACGCGGGAGTCATCCTCCTCCGCGCCGGCGAGGTGCTCGGGGGCTACACCCGGCACCGGCCCGAGCTCGACGACGAGGAGGTCGTCTTCCCGCTCGCGAAGGCCCCCGACGCCGAGGTGGACGTGTGCGTCGGTGCGCTGACGCTGCCTCCCGCCTCGATCGCGGTGGCCTCGATCCTCGCCTGATCCGGAGACGGGGTTGCGGCAGCTCCGACGCCTCATGGCCCTGGCGACCACCCTGGTCGCGCTGCTCGCGGTGCTCGCCGCCTGCGGGGGCAATCCCGCGGGCGGCCCCGGCAGCCACGACACCGCCGAGGGCGCGGTGCGCGGCTTCCTCGGCGCGGTGGCGGCCAACGACGTCAACGAGGCGCTGATGTGGATCCCGCCGGCGCAGCGCCCCCAGGCGTCGAACCTCCTCAACGGCAGGGAGGGCGTGAAGGTGTCCTTCCGCGTGGACCACGTCGACGTGGGCGCCGCGACCGTCGACCACCAGCATCCCGACCAGGCCATGGTGCCGGTCAAGGGGCAGGCGTCGGCCTGCGTCAACGGCGGCTCCGGCGACCTCGCCTCGCTGAACACGTGCTTCCCCTTCTCGAAGTTCGCCCAGACGGCGGGCTCGGACCAGGTCTCCTGCGTGCGCATCGACGGGCGGTGGTACGTGGACATCGGCTCCGGCAGCGACGCCCCCGCGCCCGATCCCTCGCCGGTCCCGAGCGCGTCCCCGAGCCCGCGGGGCTGAGCGCCCACTCGCGGCACGCCCGCCGCGCGTGGTGGTGGTGACGCGTCCGCAAGTGGGGGAGAGCTACCATGGGACCATCCGGTCGCACCCCGCGGGGAGGCGCGGGTCGCTGTCGCGGAGGTTTCTCGTGAGCCGGTCCGAGCCACCATGGCGTTGCTGCCGTGATCTTTCTCAGCGACTTCCTGCGCGCCGACGTGGTCGACGTCCAGCAGAGGACCGTCGGCAAGGTCCGTGACCTGATCGTGCGCATGGGCGATCCCTATCCCACGGTCATCGCCCTGGCGGTGCGCGGTCACGCGGCCCCGGCCACCATCGACTGGAGCGTGGTCCGCGCCTGGGAGAACCGGGAGATCAGCCTCGGCGTCACCGCCGCCGATCTCAAGGAGCACGAGCCCGTCCCGGAGGAGGTCTGGCTGGGCCGCGACGTCCTCGACAAGCAGATCGTCGACACCGACGGGCGCCGGGTGGTGCGGGTCAACGACCTCCAGCTCCAGCAGAGCAACGGCTCGGTGCTGCTGGTGGGCGTCGACATCGGCACCCGCGGGCTGCTCCGCAGGCTCAACGCCGAGCACGTGGGACGGCGGCTGCGCCGGCTCACCGGCGGCGACCTCCCCCAGCGGCTGATCAGCTGGGACGCGGTCGACACCCTGCACAGCGACGAGCGCTCGGTGAAGCTGCGCATCAGCCACCGCAAGCTCTCGAAGATGCATCCGGCCGACATCGCCGAGATCGTCGGCCAGCTCGGCGGCCGCGACCGCGAGGCGATCTTCGCCAGCCTCGACGACGAGATCGCCGCCGACACCCTGGAGGAGTCGAGCGAGGAGGTGCAGGCGCAGATCCTCTCCCGGCTCGACGACGAGCGTGCCGCCGACATCCTCGAGGCGATGTCGCCGGACGAGGCCGCCGACCTGCTCGCCGACCTCCCCGAGGAGCGCCGCGAGCAGCTCATCGCCAAGATGGAGGCCGACGAGGCGCAGGACGTCGAGGAGCTGCTCGCCTACGGTGAGGACACCGCCGGGGGCCTGATGACCACCGAGTACGTGGCCATCCCCGCCAGCCTCACCGCCGCCGAGGCCATCGACCGCCTCCGCGAGCTCGAGCCCGACGCCGAGTCGATCTACTACGTCTACGTGATCGACGAGGACGAGCGGCTGCTCGGGGTGCTGAGCCTCCGCGACCTGATCGTGGCCCAGCCCACCACCCCGATCGCAGACCTGATGATCAAGCGGGTCATCGCCGTGCCCGTCGACGCCCGGCCCGAGGACGTGGCCGGGGTGATCGCCAAGTACAACCTGCTCGCCGTCCCGGTCGTGGACGACGACGACCGTATCCAGGGGATCGTCACCATCGACGACGCCCTCGACACGGTGATGCCCGCCGGGATGAAGCGGAGGGCCAGGGCGCTGTGACCACCCCTCGAGGGCCTCGCCGGTGAGGCGCCGGCGACGCGATGAAGACGCCCCCTCAGACCACCGCGCTACGCCGCCGCGCCGAGGAGGCGGTCGCCGCTCGCCGTGAGCGCCGGGCCCACCACCGCCGCTTCGGCGGGGTGCGCAGGTACCTGGCGATCATCGGCCCCGGCCTGATCGTCGCCAACGCCGGCAACGACGCCGGCGGCATCTTCACCTACAGCAACACCGGGGCCAAGTACGGGCTCCACCTGCTCTGGACCTTCGTCCCCATCCTGCTGGCGCTGATCGTCACCCAGGAGATGGTCGCCCGGCTCGGCTGCGTCACCGGCAAGGGGCTGATGGACCTCATCCGCGAGCGTTTCGGGGTGCGCTGGACGCTCTTCGCCTCGGTGGTGGTGATCGTCGCCAACGGCGGCACCGTGCTCGCCGAGTTCGCCGGCATCGGCGGGGCGCTGGGCCTGCTCGGCGTGCCCCTGCCCGTGGCCGTGCTGGGCTCGGCGGCGATGCTCGCCATCCTGGTGCTGCGCGCCAACCGCCGGCTGGTGGAGCGGGTGTTCCTGGCGATGGGGCTGACCTTCGTCAGCTACATCGTCACCGCGTTCATGGTGCACCCGCGCTGGGGCGACGTCGCCCACGCGCTGGTGGTGCCCACGCTCTCGCACCCGCCGCTCAAGCCCGGGGCCACCTCGTACACCACCGACGTCATCACCCTGATCGGCACCACGATCACCCCGTACATGCAGCTCTTCCTGCAGTCGTCGATCGTGGACAAGGGCACCTCCGAGAAGGAGCTCAACTACGCCCGCGCCGACGTCATCAGCGGCTCGACGTTCGCGGTGATGGTGGCCATGTTCATCGTCATCACCACCGCGTACACGCTCTTCCCCCACGGCTTCGCCGGCCAGGACCTGAGCAGCGCCGCCGACGCCGCCCAGGCGCTCCGGCCGCTGGCCGGCGACCACGCCACCCAGCTGTTCGCCGTCGGCCTCCTCGGCGCCTCGCTGCTGGCCGCGGCGGTGCTGCCGCTCAGCACCGCGTTCGTGGTCTGCGAGGCCTTCGGGGCGGAGCGCTCGGTGCAGAGCCGCTTCGGCGAGGCGCCGCTCTTCTTCGTGCTCTTCATACTCCTCCTCCTCACCGGCGCGGTCACCGTGGCGCTGCTCGGCCCCGGGTCGATCACCGCGGTGGCGATCGGCACCCAGACCCTCGACGGCGTGCTGCTGCCGGTGCTGCTGGTCTTCATCCTCATCCTCGCCAACGACCGCCGGCTGCTCGGCCGCTACCGCAACGGGCCGTTCAACAACGCCGTCGCCGGGGTGTTCACCGTGGTGCTCAGCGGCCTCACCACCTACCTGGTGGTCAGCACGCTCACCGGGCTGTAGCGCCGTCCCACGCCACCGGCGGGGCGAGCAACCCCTCCGGGCCGAAGTGGGAGATCGCCTGGGCGGCGCGGGCCAGCCCGGCGTCGAGGGCCTCGACGAGGTGGTCGAGCGGGTCCTCCTCGGCGCGGGCGCAGGCGCCCAGGAAGCCGCCGGCGAGCGCGTCACCGGCGCCGGTGGGGTCGACCACGGTGCCCACCGGGTGGGCGGCGCGCTCCACCACCTCGGTGGCGGTGACGCAGGCGGCGCCCAGCGGACCCGCCTTGACCACCACCACCCGCAGCCGTCCCCGGCCGCAGAGGGCCGCCGCCGACTCGCGCCAGTCGGCGGCCGGCCGGCCGGTGAGGGCTGCGAGCTCGGCGCGGTTGAGGAAGAGGACGTCGGCCGCCTCGACCACCGCGACGACGCGGTCGCGCTCCGGCCCGCCGATGTACACGGTCATGCTGTCGGCGCCGATCACCCGCGCCCGCGACTGGGCCACCGCCTCCAGCTGCGAGGCCGGCGGCATGCTCCCCAGGAAGAGCACCTCGGCGGCGGCGGCGGCACCGCCGAACCGTGGCCGCCAGGAGGCGTAGGCGCCCTCCTCCGAGTGCTCGCAGGCGGTCACCCAGCGCTCGAAGTCGTGGGTGGCGCGCCAGCGGAAGGTGGGCTCGCCGCTGACCTCGAGCCCGGCGAGGTCGACCCCCGCGCCGCCCGCCGTCTGCCGCAGCCGCGCCTCGCCGTCGCGGCCCACCACCCCGACGAGGTGGACGGGGGCGAAGGGCGCGGCGGCGAGGGAGAAGTAGACCGCCGATCCGCCCTGCTGCTCGGTGCCGCGCCCCAGCGGGGTGGTGACGTCGTCGAGGGTGACCGTCCCCGTCGCGGTGATCGCCCAGCCCACGCCTCCGGGTTCCGGCTCAGCCGGCGTCGGCGGGACTGCCCGCGACCGAGCGGGCGGGGGAGGCGGCGGCGAAGAGGGGGATGATCCGCGCGGTGCGCGGCCGCCGCTCGTCGAGGCGGTGGCGGCAGATCTCCGCCTGGGCGGCGAAGAGCGCGTCGCTCGCATGGTCGGGACGGCGGCTCGACCCCAGGCGGTCGCGGAGCGCCGGGTCGATCTCGCCGATGAAGCGCACCACCGAGGCCCACACCTGCCCGGGGAGGAGGGCATACCCGCGCACCCGGCACTCCTCGATGAGGTCGAGGATGAGGTCGGACTCGCGCAGCCGGCTGTGCCAGCGCAGGTCGCGCTCGCGGCGGAAGGCGGCGAGCCGGCGCAGGTTCTCGAGCTCGGCCGCGGTCCGCGCGAGCGGACCCGCGAACCGGGACGCCGCATGCTGGAGCATCGCCGCATTGTAGTACCGGACCCGGCGGATTCCCCCCCGCCGCGAGCGCGTCAGCCGGCGGCGGCGGCGCGCGGGTAGCAGATCGAACGCCAGCCGTCCGGGGCGGCGACGAGGTGGACGGTCCGTGACACCGTCGCCGCCCGTGACGCGGAGAGGCGCACCCGGTAGTCGACCGCGAGCTCGGCGACGTCACGGTGCACGCAGCCGCCGTCGGCGTCGACCCACTCGGGCAGGTAGCGCACCTCGCGGACGACCAGCCCGAGCAGGTTGCCGGCGGACGCGGCCTGCTCGGCGGCGAAGGCGACGGCCGAGCCCCAGCGCTGCTGGCAGGGAGCGGCGAGGAGCGCGAAGGCGCCCTCGAAGCGGCTCTCGCGGAGCAGCTCGAGAAACCGCTCCTCGCAGCCCGCGGGCCCGGCGCCGGGGGCGGTGCCCGCGTCACGGCACCCCGGCGGCGGTGCCGGCGCGTCGCGGGCGGCGAGCATGGCGGCGACCTTGCGGCCGACGGACTCGACCTCCACGGCGGTGCCGGGAGCCTCCACCAGGGTGGAGGCCGTCCCCGTCGAGCGCGACCAGAAGGTCTGGGTCTCGGAGTCGACGAGCACGGAATCGGTCTCGGGATCGACGGTCTGCGGAAACGCCTCTCGCCAGCGGCGCAGCAGATGGGTCAGCACGGAGGCGGCGGAACCCGCATTCGGCTCTCAGGGTACCCCCAATCGGGCCGGAGCGTCACCCGCCGCCGATCGCGAGCACCCGCTGCAGCTCGGTGGAGTCGACGGTGCCCGCGACGAGCAGCGCCTCCAGCTCCATGCGGAGCTCGATGAGGCGGTCGACGGAGAGATCGCCGAGCACCGCCTCGAGCTGGTCGAGCCGGCGCAGCACCCCCTCGTCGACGCGGAGCGGCGCGACGGCCCGCCGGCGAGGGGCCCCGGCCGGCGGCTTCGGG
>JAQBPI010000004.1 GCA_028287605.1 Chloroflexota bacterium | reverse complement strand
GGCACCGCGGCCACCCGCCCGTCCCGCGCCCCCGCCCGAGCCGGTGCCGGAGGCGGCCGCCGCGGTCGAGGTGGTCGACGACGTGGACACCACGACCGATGACACCGCCGACGAGATCGTCGACGAGATCGGTGACGAGCTCGCCGACGTCGACGTCTCCGGCATCGACATCCCCGACCCCGACGCCACCCCGCCCGGTCCCGAGCGGCTCCCGGTGCGGCGCAAGCCGCCGGTGGTGCGGAAGCCCGGCGCCCCGCCGGCCAAGGCGCGGGAGGACTGATGCCATGCTGATGCCCAAGCGCACCAAGCATCGGAAGATCCACCGTGGCCACCGGCGCGGCGCGGCCCAGCGGGGCAGCACCATCGCCTTCGGCACCTACGGGCTCCAGGCGCTGGAGGCCTCCTGGATCACCAACCGGCAGATCGAGTCCGCGCGACGCGCGATGACCCGTCACGTCCGCCGCGGCGGCCAGATCTGGATCCGCATCTTCCCCGACCACTCCTACACGAAGAAGCCCGCCGAGACCCGCATGGGCAGCGGCAAGGGCTCGCCCGAGGGCTGGGTCGCGGTGGTCAAGCCGGGCCGCGTGCTCTTCGAGATGTCCGGGGTGACCGAGGAGATCGCCAAGGAGGCGATGCGCCTGGCCGCCCACAAGCTCCCCATCCACACCAAGTTCCTGATCCGCAGCGAGCCGGGTGCGGTGGAGGAGGCGTCGTGACCAAGCAGGCACAGCGGCTCGACGCGCTGCGGGCGATGGCGCCCGAGGAGCTGGAGGAGCACATGCGCCGGCAGCGCCGGCGCCTTTTCGAGGTGCGATTCCAGCAGGCCACCGGGCAGGTGGAGGACCACCAGCAGATCGGTGAGCTGCGCAAGGAGATCGCCCAGGCGATGACCGTGCAGATCGAGACCCGCCGGGCCGCCGCGCGCGGCGAGGGCGAGGCGGAGGTGGAGGCGTGAGCGCCATGGCAGCACCGGACACGGCTCCCGCAGAGCCCCGCGGCCGGCGCAAGCTCCGCGAGGGGCTGGTGGTGAGCAACGGCATGAACAAGACCGTCGTGGTGGTCACCGAGGAGCTCAAGCCGCACCCCCTCTACAAGAAGGTGGTACGCCACCGGGTGCGCTTCAAGGTGCACGACGAGGAGAACACCTGCTCGGTGGGCGACCGGGTGCGCATCGCCGAGACCCGGCCGCTCTCGAGGGACAAGCGCTGGCGCCTCGACGAGATCCTCGAGAAGGCGAAGTAGGGACCTCGACGTGATCCAGCAGGAGAGCATCCTCAAGGTCGCCGACAACAGCGGCGCACGCGAGATTCTGTGCATCCGCGTGCTCGGCGGCAGCTATCGCAAGTACGCCTCGGTCGGTGACGTGATCATCGGCACCGTCAAGGTCGCCCAGCCCAACGCCCAGGTCAAGAAGGGCGACGTGGTGCGCGCCGTGGTGGTGCGGGTGAGCAAGGAGTTCCATCGCGCCGACGGCAGCAACATCCGCTTCGACGAGAACGCCGCGGTGCTCATCACCCCCCAGAACAACCCGCGTGGCACCCGCATCTTCGGCCCGGTGGCCCGCGAGCTGCGCGAGCGCAACTTCATGAAGATCGTCAGCCTTGCACCGGAGGTGATCTGATGGGTCGCAGCCCGGAGCGGCGCCGGCGGATGAACCTGCTCCACCACGGCTGGGCCGGCGGCCACGAGCGTCCGCTCGACATCCGCACCGGCGACACCGTGGTGGTGCTCGCCGGCAAGGACAAGGACAAGCGCGGCCTGGTCGAGCGCACCATCCCCGAGGAGCAGCGCGTCGTGGTGCGGGGCGTCAACATGCTCAAGCGCCACACCCGCGCCGGCGTCCGCGGCAACATGCAGGGTGGCGTGATCGACTTCAACGCCCCGATCGCGTACAGCAACGTGATGCTGGTGTGCAACCGCTGCGACAAGCCGACCCGGATCAGCAAGGTCCAGCAGCCGGACGGCACCCTGGCGATCACCTGCAAGAGGTGCGGCGAGATCTACGAGAGGTCGGCGGTCTGATGGCGCTTGCGACCCCGACCGAGAAGGCGCGCCTGCTGGTGCGCTACCAGGAGGAGATCGTCCCCGCCCTGGTCAAGGAGTTCCGGTACGGCAACGCCATGGAGGTGCCCCGCCTGGAGAAGGCGGTGGTGAACATCGGCATGGGCGAGGCCATCCAGAACGGCCGGGCCATCGACGCCGCCAGCGCCGACATCCGGCAGATCACCGGCCAGCAGCCCATCGTGATCCGGGCGCGGAAGTCGGTGGCCGCCTTCAAGCTGCGCGAGGGGATGCCGATCGGCATCAAGGTGACGCTGCGCAGCCGGCGGATGTACGACTTCCTCGACAAGCTCATCAACGTGGCCCTTCCCAGGATCCGCGACTTCCGCGGCGTCGACCCCAAGGCCTTCGACGGCCACGGGAACTACACCCTGGGGCTGCGCGAGCAGCTGGTCTTCCCGGAGATCGACTACGACAAGATCGACAAGCTCCGCGGGCTCGAGGTCTGCGTCGTGACCACGGCGAAGACCGACGAGGAGGGCCGGGCGCTCCTCACCCACCTGGGGATGCCCTTCCGCAAGCCCGGGCAGCAGATGTGAACAGAATCCTCCTCTTCTTCATCTGGGCGCTCACGCGCCCATCGGCGGGGGGCCTCCCCCCAGCCGCCACCCCCCTGTCTACACCGCGCGCGTCGGCCGTCGCTGGCCGATACGGCGTGGCGAGGTAACACGTGGCCAAGAAGTCTTTGATCGCCAAGAGCCTGCGACCGGCCAAGTTCCGGGTGCAGGAGTACCACCGCTGTGGTCTCTGCGGACGTCCCCGCGCCTTCATGCGCAAGTTCGGGATGTGCCGCATCTGCTTCCGCGGGAATGCGAGCATGGGGTTGATCCCCGGTGTCAAGAAGTCGTCCTGGTGACCCGATGACCAGCGACACCATCGCCGACATGCTCACCCGCATCCGCAACGCCAACACCGCCCACCACAAGAGCGTCAGCATGCCCGCCTCCAAGATGAAGGTGGAGATCGCACGGGTGCTCGTCGAGGAGGGCTACATCGAGTCCTTCACCGTGGGCGAGCCGGCGCCGGGGCAGCTGCTCAGCGTTGAGCTGAAGCCGCGCACCACCCGCGGCCGGGCGCTCAGCGGGCTGCGCCGGATCAGCCGGCCGGGGCTGCGGGTCTACGCCCGCAAGACCGAGATCCCCCGCGTGCTCGGCGGGCTCGGCATCTCGCTCATCTCCACCTCCCAGGGCCTGATGACCGGGAGCGCCGCGCAGCGCGCCGGGCTCGGCGGGGAAGTGGTCGCCTACGTCTGGTGACCGGATAGATGTCCCGCATCGGCCGCCTTCCCGTCCCCGTCCCCACCGGGGTCGACGTCGTCCTCACCGGCAGCCACATCCGGGTGACCGGCACCCGTGGCACCCTCGAGCGCCTGCTGGCGCCGTCGATGCTGGTGCGGATCGAGGACTCGACCGTCACCGTCAACCGCCCCACCGACACCACCATGCACCGCTCGCTCCACGGGCTCACCCGCACCCTGATCGCCAACATGGTCGAGGGGGTGAGCAGGGGCTTCGTGCGCCAGCTGGACCTGGTCGGCGTCGGCTACCGCGCCACCAAGCAGGGTGACGACCTGGTGCTCACCCTCGGCTACTCGCATCCCATCCGCTACACGCCCCCGCCCGGGGTGACCATCGAGGTCCCCGTCCCCACCCAGATCGCGGTCAGCGGCAGCGACAAGGAGGTGGTCGGGCAGGTGGCCGCCAAGATCCGCTCCTTCCGCAAGCCCGAGCCCTACAAGGGCAAGGGCGTGCTCTACCGGGGCGAGAAGCTGCGCCGCAAGGCGGGCAAGTCGGGCAAGGCGGGCAAGGGGAAGTAGATGTTCAAGAAGCACGATCGCCGTCTGGCCCGCGACCGGCGCCACGTCCGCGTCCGCAAGGTGGTGTCCGGTACCCCCGCTCGGCCCCGCCTGGCCGTCTTCCGCAGCCTGCACCACATCTCGGCGCAGGTGATCGACGACACCGCCGGCCGCACCCTCGCCTCGGCCTCGACCTACGAGCCTGCGCTCCGGGGGGGGCTGACCGGCACCGCCAACGCCGATGCCGCCGCCGCGGTGGGCAGGGCCGTGGCCGAGC
>JAQBPI010000221.1 GCA_028287605.1 Chloroflexota bacterium | reverse complement strand
TGATCGAGGTCTGGGGCGACGGGTTCGGCGACCGCCTCGCCCAGGTGGCCGGGCGGCGGCTCTCGCTGCGGGTGCGCATGCTCGGTGGCACCCAGGTGGGCTCGGCGCGGGTGACCCGGCGCTGGTGGGCACCGGTGCTGGCGCGGCTGCGCGAGGAGGGCGTCGCCGACCGCCCCGTCTACTTCGTGAGCAGCAACTCGCACTCGGTGGTCAACCTGGTCAGCGGCGCGGCCGCCCAGCGCCAGCAGCAGCTGGTGGACTTCATCGACCGGCAGGGGCCCGCGGAGATGCGCGAGGAGCTGCGCCGCTTCCGCGCCGGCACCGCCGAGGGCGACTGGTCGAACTTCCTCTACTACGCGGCGCGGCTCTACTTCCGCACCCTGCCCCACGGCCACCCCGAGCAGGCGCAGCGGCGGGAGGAGGAGCGGCGGCTGGGCATCTTCCACGTGGTCGGCGACACCGCCCTCGACATCGCCGCCCAGGTGATCGTGCTCGACCGCCTCGACACCGCGCGGCTCGACCCCCGGCTGCTCCCCGTCGACGCCGCGGCGCTGCGCCGCAGCCCCGCGGTGGTGGTCAACATCGACTACCCGCTGGGACAGTCCGCCTACAACATCCTGCGGGAGATCGCCGAGACCGTCGGCGAGCTGCGCGGCGTCTACACCCTGGGCAAGGCGGCGACGCTCAACGCCGACGTCGGCGACGTGATGCTCTCCAGCGTCGTCCACGACGAGCACAGCGGCAACACCTTCTGGCTGGACAACGCATTCGGGGTCAACGACATCGCCCCCTTCCTGCGCTTCGGCAGCGGCCTCGACAACCAGCGCGCGGTGACCGTCAAGGGCACCTTCCTGCAGAACCGCGGCCACCTCGACTTCTACTACCGGGAGGCCTTCACCGTGGTGGAGATGGAGGCGGGGCCGTACTGCGCGGCGATGTACGAGCTGAGCGAGTCGGGCCGCTACCCCACCAACGAGCCGGTGAACTTCTCCAAGCTGCCGATCGACTTCGGGGTCATCCACTACGCCTCGGACACGCCCTTCACCCAGGCGCGCACCCTGGGGGCGCGCGGCCTCTCGTACCACGGCATGGACTCGACCTACGCGTCCTCGGTGGCGATCATCCGCCGGGTGCTGCGCCTGGAGGGCGCCCTCGGCGACGGCGAGCCGGCGGTGACCCGGTCGACCCACCGGCTCCAGCAGGACTGAATGTCGCTCGTCACCCTCGACGGCGTCGGCGTCGCCTTCGGGGCCACCACCATCTTCAGCGGGCTCGACCTCCGCATCGAGGCGCGCGACCGGCTGGCCATCGTCGGCGCCAACGGGGCCGGGAAGACGTCGCTGCTGGAGGTGATCGCCGGCACCGCCCCGCCCTCCGCCGGCCGGGTCGAGCGCGACCGCCGGATGCGCATGGCCCACCTCACCCAGCAGTCGCCGCCGCCGTCGGCGCCGACCGTGCTCGCCGAGGTGATGGCCTCGCGCCAGGACGTCGCCGCCCTGCAGTCGGAGATGGCGGCGCTCGAGCAGCGGCTCTCGGGTGCGGAGGGCGGCGACCTCGACGCGGCGATGGCCCGCTACGGCGAGGCGCAGCACGCCTACGAGGCGCTGGGCGGCTACGACCTGGAGGCGCGGGCCCGGGCGGCGCTGGGCGGGCTGGGCCTCGACGCCGAGGCCCAGCGCCGCCATCCGCGGGCGCTGAGCGGCGGCCAGGTCCGCCGCCTCGAGATGGCCAAGCTGCTCCTCCAGGACGCCGACCTCATCCTCCTCGACGAGCCCACCAACCACCTCGACCTCACCGCCATCGAGTGGGTCGAGGAGTTCCTGCGTGGCGTCCGCGCGGCGATCGTGGTGGTCTCGCACGACCGCCGCTTCATCGACGGGGTCTGCTCCGGGGTGCTGGAGATCGCCCACGGGGTGACCGAGGAGTACCCGGGGAACCACTCGGCATATGTGCGGTTGCGAGTGGAACGCAGGGAGCGTCGGCGCAAGGAGTGGGAGGAGCAGCAGGGCCACATCGCCCACCAGGAGGAGTTCATCCGCCGCTACAGGGCGGGGCAGCGCGCCCGTGAGGCCCGGGGCCGGCAGCTCAAGCTCGACCGCCTCGAACGGGTCGCCCGTCCCGTCGAGGACGAGCGCCCGCGGCTGCGCTTCACCTCGTCCCCGGGCTCGAACGTGCTGCTCCGGGCCACCGACCTGGTGGCGGGACGGCAGGGCCGCGGCATCGCCCGCCTCGATCGCGCCGTGCTCGGCCCCGGCGACCGGGTCGCCATCGTGGGCGCCAACGGGAGCGGCAAGAGCACCCTGCTCCACACCCTCGCCGGCGAGCTCGAGCCGGTGGCGGGCACGGTGGCCCGGGGGACGCGGCTGCGGATGCGCCTCCACCGGCAGGAGGAGGCCCAGCCCGACGTCGAGGACACCGGCCGCACCGTGCTCGACGAGCTCCTCGCCGACCACCCCATCGGCGAGGAGCGGGGGCGGACCGTCCTCGGCAGCCTGCTCTTCACCGGCGACGAGGTCTTCTCCGCGGTCTCCGCCCTGAGCGGCGGCGAGCGCGCCCGCCTCGCCCTCGGCCGGCTCGCCCTCGACCCCACCAACCTGCTGCTCCTCGACGAGCCCACCAACCACCTCGACATCCCCGCCCAGGAGGTGCTCGAGGAGGCGCTCCAGGGCTATCCCGGTGCGGTGGTGCTGGTCAGCCACGACCGCGCCCTGATCGACGCCATCGCCACGCGGGTGTGGTCGGTCGAGGCCGGCGACGGCGGCCCGGCGGTGGTCCGCGAGGTGCTCGGCGGCTACTCCGACCTGCTCCGCGCACGCCGCGCCCCCGCCCTCGCCCCGGCGGCGGCGGCGGCGCCCGTCC
>JAQBPI010000017.1 GCA_028287605.1 Chloroflexota bacterium | reverse complement strand
GCTCCCGGAGGGGACGACGACTTCCTCGACTGGCCCGAGGGGCTGCCCGGCGCATGGGAGGATGCGCCCCCGCCACCTCGCACGCCGCGCGACGTTCGGTGACGCCGGTGTCAATCACGGAGACGGGCCGCGGGGCATTCGCTGTCGGATCTGTTCCAGCCGATGCTGACGTTATCTCACGTCGTGGAGAGCGGCTCATCCCGGACGTACCGGCCGGACGGTACCGTGTCGACACTGACAGCAATCGACTGGTGTGTGACAGCGCGTAACACTACGTCATCCCCGCCGGCGCGGCCGCATCGACCGCAGGTCCTGATGGTACACCTGTTCGCGTCGACATCGAGGGGGATTTTCAGCCTGGCGTCAGGTGGTTCTGCAACAACCGGATGCACATCACATGTTGCCCGCTGCACAGTGCACGCGCGGGCCGGCAGATGTAGGATGGGTCCCCATCGCCACTGGGGGTGATGGCACCGGGTCTCACCGGTGCTCGTCGTTTGACGTCTGACTCCCGCCACCGCGCCACGCAGTGGAAGAATTGCGCGCCGCCCGTGAACAGGAGACGCTCCGCCGAATGTTTGCCATCCTCGAAACCCCCGACGGACCAGCACTCTGCGTCGGCTACCGCACCCTCGATTCCGCCGTCGCCGCGCTCGGCCGCCTGCGCGAGAGCGGCGGCGCATATGACGCCCATGTCGTCGTGGAAACCCCCTCGGAGGACACGCTGTGAGCGCCACCGCCACCCTGGCCCATCCCGATCGGTTGATGATCCGCGAGCATCCGCCGGCGCCGGTCCAGGATGTCGACCTCGCCGTCGAGCAGCTCGCCGCCCTGCTCGCGGGCGCGGATGGAGATCAGCTGGAGGCGCTGGAGGCCGTCGCCCGCGCCGCCCAGCGTCTCGCACGCACCCGCCGCCGCGAGGTCCGCCTCGAGGAGGAGCGGCCGGTCCCGATGATGGGGTCGTGGTCGCTCGACAACGGCATGGTGAACGTCGTCCTCGGGGAGAACTAACCCGCGTCGCGCCGGAGCGCGAGCTCCCGGCGCATCTCCTCCAGCCGGTCGGCGACACGGGCCTCGGCGCCGTTGCGCGTGGGCTCGTAGTAGCGTCGACCGGCGAGGGCGTCGGGAAGGTGCTGCTGCTCGACGATTCCGTCCGGATGGTCGTGTGCGTACCGATAGCCGCGACCGAAGCCCTGCTCACGGCCCACCGCGCTCGAGGCGTTGCGCAGGTGCAGCGGCACCGGCTGGTGGAGGGTGGCACGGGCGTCCTCGGCGGCCGCCGAGTAGGCGCGCAGCGCGGAGTTGCTCTTCGGCGCGGTGGCGAGATGGATCGCCGCCTCGGCCAGGGGCAGGCGCGCCTCGGGCATCCCCACCAGGTGGGCCGCCTGCTGCGCGGCCACGGCGACGGTGAGCGCCCCGGGATCGGCGAGGCCGACGTCCTCGGCGGCGAGGATCACCAGGCGGCGAGCGACGAACACCGGGTCCTCGCCGGCCTCGAGCATGCGGGCCAGCCAGTACACCGCGGCGTCGGGATCGCTGCCGCGCACCGACTTGATCAGCGCGGAGACCATCCAGTAGTGCTGGTCGCCGGCGCGGTCGCTGACCAGGGTGGGGTGCTGCAGGGCGCCGAGCACCGCCGCGCGGTCGACGCGCCGGCGGTCGCCGTCCGGCGGTGTCACCGCGACCGCGATCTCGAGGGCGTCGAGGGCGACCCGCGCGTCGCCTCCGCTGCGTGCCACCAGCTCGTCGAACGCGTCGTCCTCCAGCTCGACCCCGAGCCCGCCCAGGCCGCGCTCGGAGTCGGTCAGGGCGCGCTCGACGAGGCGGCGCAGGGCCGCGGCGTCGAGCGCCTCCAGGCGCACCACCCGCGCGCGTGAGAGCAGGGCGGCGTTGACCTCGAAGCCCGGGTTCTCGGTGGTGGCGCCGAGCAGGCGCACCAGCCCGCTCTCGACGTGCGGCAGGATCGCGTCCTGCTGCGCCCGGTTGAACCGGTGGATCTCGTCGATGAACAGAAGCGTCCGCCGTCCGGTGCGCCGCCGCTCGGCGGCGCGGTCGACGATGCGGCGCAGCTCGGCGACGCCGGAGCTGACCGCGCTCACCGCCTCGAAGGCGGAGCCGGTCATCGCGGCGACGATGCCGGCGAGCGTGGTCTTGCCGCTCCCCGGCGGCCCCCAGAGGATGATCGACGGCAGCGTGTCCGTCTCCAGGGCGCGGCGCAGCACCGCCTGGGGACCGACGGCGTGCTCCTGCCCGACGAACTCGTCGAGGCTGCGCGGCCGCATCCGGGTGGAGAGCGGGGCGCCCGTCACCGCCGGCGCCGGGGCGGGCGGGTGGTCCTCGCCGCCGGGCACCGCGCCGAAGAGGCCTGGCTGCTCGGTCATGGCGGCGCCATCGTACGCACCGCGGCGGCTCAGGACGGGGCGGGGGTGCCGCCGCCGCTGCCGTTGAGCACCGAGCGCAGCGCCTGGGCGGCGCCCATCATGCCCGCGGCCTCGTAGGGGACGACGATCGTCGAGCCCTCGCTCGAGGCGAACTTGCCCAGGGTGTCGAGCTGGAGGATGGCCACCAGTGTCTGGTCGGGATGCGCCTCGCGGATCGCCCCGTACACCGTCTGGATCGCCTGGGCGCGACCCTCGGCCTCCAGGATGGCCGCCTGCCGGGAGCCCTCGGCGCGGAGGATCGACGCCTGCCGGTCTCCCTCGGCCTGCTTGATCAGCGCCTGCCGCTGGCCGTCGGCGATGTTCACCGCCGACTGCTGCTTGCCCTCCGACTGGAGGATGGCGGCGCGCTTCTCCTGGTCGGCGGTCTTCTGCAGCGCCATCGCGAGGAGGATCTGCGCGGGCGGGGTGATGTCCACGATCTCGATCCGGTTGATGCGGATCCCCCACTTGTCGGTCACCGACTCCATCTGCTCCTGCAGCTGGACGTTGATGCGCTCGCGCTGCGACAGCGCCTCGTCGAGGGTGATCGAGCCGAACACGGCGCGCAGGGTGGTGCGCGAGAGCTGGTCGATGGCGATGGCGTAGTTGGACACGCTGAAGAGGGCGAGGCGGGCGTCGACCACCTGGCTGAAGATGGTGGCGTTCACCGCCACGGTGACGTTGTCGCGGGTGATCACCTCCTGGCGGTCGCCGGTGCGCGGGGTCTCGCGGATGTCGACGCGGGTGAGGTTGTCGACGAAGGGCAGGATCATCGCGAGCCCCGGCTCGCGCAGCGCCCGGTACTCGCCCAGGCGTTTGACGGCGCCGATGTACCCCTGCTGGATGACCCTCACGCTCTGGGACATGACCAGAACCACGAGGAGGAAGACGGCGACGAGGACGATGAGCCCGGCGGTCATGTGAGGTCTCCTGTTCTCCGCCCGGGTCAGCCCGGGGGAAGGGCGGCACGCGGACGCACCACGAGGGTGGTGCCGCGCACCGCGGTGACGGTGACGGTGGTCTGCGGTGGCAGCGGCAGGCCGCTCTCGGCGATGGCCAGCCAGCGCTCGCCGGCGAGCACCGCGTGCCCGGGATGGTGCTCGTCGCCGACGTCGTCGACGGTGAGAGCGCTCTGGCCGACCATGTCGGTCACGCCGGGGAGGTGCGCGGCGGTGCGGGAGCGCATCATCGCCCGGGCGATCGGCGGCCGTGCCCCCGCCAGCCCGGCCACCGAGACGGCGCTGAGCGTGACCAGCTGTGCCCAGAGGGGGGCGCCGACGGCGGCGACCATGGCGGCGGCGAGCAGTCCCACGGCGACGAACACCGCGAAGAACGCGACGGTGAAGGCCTCGATGCCGAGGAGCAGGACTGCGACCAGGATGTAGAGCGCGACCACCTTTCACAGCCAGTGTACGGCGGCCCGGCGCAATCTGACGGCCGGTTCAGGATCCGGAGGACGGCCTCCCCGGCCCCACCCGGGCGCCGACCAGGCGGGGCAGCGCCAGGGTGGCCAGGGTCCCCACCGTGCTCCAGCCCAGCACGCTGATCCAGGTGCGGCTGAGGTCGCTGCCGGCGAGCTGGGCGTGGAGGAGGAAGACGGCGAACATCGGGTAGAAGAGCAGGTGGACGGCGTGCCACACCCGCTCCGACATGCGCCGGCGCAGGGCGCTGCTGATCCCGACCAGGAGCAGGAGCAGCAGGCCGACGGTGCCGAGCCCCACCGCCACCGGGGCGTAGCCGACCCGGAAGGGGACCAGCAGGTCGAGCAGGCCGATGCGGGCGGTGCCGTCGAGCACCAGGGCGGCGACGTGGACGCCGACCAGCGGCAGCCAGAACCAGCTGAGGAACCCGTGGAGGCTGAGCACCGCGCGGTTGCGGGCCACCGGCGCGAGCAGCGCGGTGCGCACCGCCATGCCGGTGAGCAGCGAGACGCTGAGCACGGTGAAGGCGGCGAGGGCGGCGGCACGGGCCGCGTCCCAGAGCACGATGTCGGTGGTCACGCCGCTCCCTCCACCAGGGGGAAGGCTGTCATCGACGAGGGGGATGATGGCCTGGGGAGGCCCCCTCACCATTGGGCGCGGCAGCGCCCAGAGCTGAAATCCAGCGGATTCGCGCGGCGCTCACGAGACGTACGTGAAGGTGACCGGCGGTCCCGAGGTGCCGGCGTCGCTGACGCTGGGAGCGATCGCCCGGCCGCTCCCGGAGCCGCCGCCGCCGGCCAGGCAGGAGGCGCCGCCACCCGCCCTCGCGCCGGCCACCGGCTTCCTCTTC
The DNA here is from genome assembly GCA_028287605.1 of Chloroflexota bacterium. Classification (GTDB taxonomy): domain Bacteria; phylum Chloroflexota; class Dormibacteria; order Aeolococcales; family Aeolococcaceae; genus CF-96. Next base: position 138 of record JAQBPI010000017.1, on the reverse strand, counting down.
GCCACCGCCACCGCCGCCCGCTGCCGCATCAGGGCGGTGACCTGCTGCCGCTGGTCGGCGGGCAGGGCGGCGATCAGCTGCCGCCGCGCCGCCGCGGCCGGCGCCTGGGCGATCTGGGCGAGCACGGCGGCGAGCTGC
>JAQBPI010000016.1 GCA_028287605.1 Chloroflexota bacterium | reverse complement strand
CTCCCAGAACTCCCCGGACTGGAGCGGCCGCCACCAGCCGGTGTTCTCCTGGTACCAGCGGACGGTGGCCGCCATGCCGCTCTCGAACTCGACGCGCGGCTCCCAGCCGAGGGCGCGCAGCCGGCCGCTGTCCACCGCGTAGCGCCGGTCGTGGCCGGCGCGGTCGCGCACGAACTGCCGGAGCGACGGCGGCCGGTCGAGCAGCCGCAGCACCGTGTCCGCCACCGTCACCCCGTCGATCTCGGAGCCGGTGCCGATGTTGTAGTCGGCGCTGGGGCCGCCGTGCCGCAGCGCCACGTCGATGCCGCGGCAGTGGTCCTCGACGTGCAGGTAGTCGCGCACCGCCGAGCCGTCGCCGTAGAGGGGCAGGGGACGCTCCTCGATGGCGTTGGTGATGAACAGGGGCACGATCTTCTCGGGGTACTGGTAGGGGCCGTAGGTGTTGCAGCTGCGTGTGGTGACCACCGGCATCCCGAAGGAGGCGCGGTAGGCGCCGATCAGCAGCTCGGCCCCCGCCTTGCTCGCCGAGTACGGGCTGCGCGGGCGCAGCGGGTCGTCCTCGCGGCTCGAGCCCACCGGGACGTCGCCGTAGACCTCGTCGGTGCTCACCTGGAGGAAGCGCTCGTGGCCGGCGGCGCGCGCCGCCTCGAGGAGCACGAAGGTGCCGTAGACGTCGGTCTGGATGAACTGGCCGGGGGCCTCGAGGGAGCGGTCGACGTGCGACTCCGCGGCGAAGTTGAGGATCACGTCGACCCCGGGGGCGAGCTCGTTGACCAGCGCCGCGTCGACGATGTCCCCGTGGACGAAGCGGAAGCCCGGGTCGCCGCGCACCGGATCGAGGTTGCGCGGATTGCCCGCGTAGGTGAGCTTGTCGAGCACCGTCACCCGGTCGCCCGGGTGCTCCCGCAGGGTCATGCGCACGAACTCGCTTCCGATGAAGCCGGCGCCGCCGGTCACCAGGAGATGCACGGCGGCCTCCTAGATGTTCTGGATCGTCCAGTCGAAGCCGATGCGCGGGTCATCCCATGCGATCCGCCCCTCGTCGGGATCGGCGGGGTCGTAGGGCTCGGTGACGTAGTAGGTCAGCACCACGTCACGCAGGTCGACGGCCTGGTAGCCGTGGGCGACGAGGGGCGGGATGGCCACCATCCTCGGCGCGTTCTCGCCCAGCATCACGGTCTGGATGCGTCCCACCGTCGGCGACTCCTCGCGCAGGTCGACGAGGACCACCCGTGCGTTGCCGGCCACGATGTCCCAGTAGTCCCACTGGCGCTCGTGCCAGTGGAAGGCCTTGATCAGCTCGGGCGGGTTCCCCCCGCGAGCGTAGGCGAGGCTCCGCGACATCTGCGCGAAGGGCTCGGTGGGGCAGAACGGATTCCCCGCGTCGTCGAGGTCGCCGCGCTTGAGCTGCTCGATGAAGTAGCCGCGCTGGTCGACGTGCCTGCGGAAGGTCTTGACCATCACGCCGTCGATCGCGCCGGCGCGCTGCGCCGCCGGGATGTGGCCGGTCTGCTCGAGCACCCGCTCCATCGCGGCGGGCAGCGGCTTCCACGCCATCAGGTCAGCTCCACGTCGCCGCGCGCGCTGGGGGTGCCGCGACCCCCGCTCAGGATGAGTCCTTTCATCGCGGGGGCGTACGGTAGCACGGAGTCTGCATCGCACCGATGTTCGATGATCCCCTCGGGGCCGAGGAGCGCTTGGTAGACTCGCGCGGTGAGTGTCGCCATTGCCGTGGAGCACGTCGACAAGCGTTTCCGCGTGCCCCTCGACCGCAGCACCACGCTCAAGGCGCGCATCGTGCATCCGCGCAGCAGCTCCCGCTACCGCGAGCTGTACGCGCTGCGCGACGTCTCGCTGGAGATCCCCTTCGGCACCTTCACCGGGATCGTCGGGCCCAACGGCTGCGGCAAGAGCACGCTGCTGAAGCTGCTGGCGGGCATCTACCAGCCCACCGCCGGCCGCCTGGCGGTGAACAGCCGGGTGTCGCCCTTCCTCGAGCTCGGCGTCGGGTTCAATCCCGAGCTCACCGCCCGGGACAACGTGTTCCTCAACGGCGCGGTGCTGGGACTGACGCGGCGCGACCTGCACAGCCGCCTCGACGACATCATCGGCTTTGCAGAGCTCGAGGAGTTCGCCGACCAGAAGCTCAAGAACTTCTCGTCGGGGATGCAGGTGCGCCTGGCGTTCGCGGTGGCCATCCAGGCCGACGCCGGCATCCTGCTGATGGACGAGGTGCTGGCGGTCGGTGACGCGCGCTTCCAGGAGCGCTGCTTCGACGTCTTCGACCGCTTCAAGCGCGAGGGGCGGACGGTGGTCCTGGTGACCCACGACCTCGGGGCGGCCGAGCTCTACTGCGACTCCGCCTTCCTCCTCGACCACGGCACCCTCGTGGCCCAGGGTCAGGCGGGCGAGGTGTGCTCGGTGTACCGGCGGAGGGTGGCGGAGCGGTCGGACGCCGACGCCGCCGCGGCGGCCGCCGCCGCGGGCGAGGCGGCACCCCCGGCGTCCGCCTCCGTGGAGGGGACCCCGGGACGCTGGGGCACCGGCGAGGTGCGGATCACCGACGTGGAGCTGATCGGCCCGGACGGGCTCCGGCACCACACCTTCGCCTCGGGCAGGCCGATGGTGATCCGCGTGCACTGCGAGGTGCTGCAGCAGGTCGAGGACCTCATCTGCGGCATCCACGTCCACCGTGGCGACGGCTACGTCCTGGGCGGCACGAACACCTTCTTCTCCGGGTGGGAGCTGCGCTGCCCGCCCGCCGGGGCGCGCTTCAGCGTCGACTGGGCGCTCGACGAGGTCCGCCTCCTCGGCGGCCACTACCGCCTGTCGGCGGTCCTCGCCCGCCACCCCACGGCACACCCGATGGACGGCCTGGACCAGAAGTTCGAGTTCAGGGTGATGTCCACCGCCCACCAGATCGGGGCGTTCTCCATGGGCACGGACTGGCGCTCGGAGGGAATCGACCTGCTCCCCCTCAGCGATCACCTGGTCAGCCGGTACGGCCTCAGCCGGCAGGCCGACGGCTCCACGGACGGGGGTGAGAGCAAGTCCGCCTGACCGCCGCACCTCGTGGTGCGGCGCGTGTCAGAATCCTGGCGTTCCCATGCCTCGCCTCCTCAGCGCCGTCCTGACACTGGCCGCCGTCACCCTGTCCGGCTGCGGGGGTGGGGCCGGGGCGGTCCTCGGATCGCACGGCGACCCGGGCCAGGGGCCGGCGACCTCGATGGCGCTCCAGCTGGCGGGGAAGGCGGTGGCCGTGCCACCCACGCAGGCGCGCGTCGCGCCGGCCCCGCTCACGGCCCTGGCCGCTCC
>JAQBPI010000173.1 GCA_028287605.1 Chloroflexota bacterium | reverse complement strand
GCATCAACCTCCCCCCGAGTAAAAACCGGCACAGGGAGCACCGGGCACTCGCCGAGGCGCTCCCCCGCATCAACCTCCCCCCCGGTAAAAACCGGCACAGAGAGCACCGGGCACCCGCCGAGGCGCTCCCCCCAATCAGCCTCCCCCCCGGTGAAAACCGGCACAGAGAGCACCGGGCACCCGCCGAGGCGCTCCCCCGCATCAACCTCCCACACCCACACCCAAAGCACCGCGCCGTGAGCATCAACCGAGAGGACCGCGACTGGTACAAGCGGGCCGTCTTCTACGAGCTGCTGGTCCGCGGCTTCGCCGATGCCAACAACGATGGCGTCGGCGACCTGCAGGGGCTGATCGGCAAGCTCGACTACCTGCAGTGGATGGGGGTCGACTGCATCTGGCTGCTGCCCGTCAACGCAAGCCCGATGCGCGACGGCGGGTACGACATCTCAAACTACTACGAGGTGCAGCCGGAGTACGGTAGCGTCGACGACGTCCGAGAGCTCGTGGAGAAGGCTCACGATCGAGGCATGCGCGTGATCATGGACATGGTCATGAACCACACCAGCGACCAGCACCCCTGGTTCCAGGAGTCGCGGTCGTCCCCGGACAGCCCCAAGCGGGACTGGTACATGTGGTCGGAGACCAAGCAGCGCTACCAGGACGCGCGCATCATCTTCGTCGACACCGAGAGCTCCAACTGGACCTGGGACGACCAGGCCGGCGCCTACTACTGGCACCGCTTCTTCAGCCACCAGCCGGACCTCAACTACGACAACCCCGAGGTCCGCACCGCGATGATCGACGTGGTGCGCTTCTGGCTCGACCTGGGGATGGACGGCTTCCGCCTCGACGCCGTGCCCTATCTCTACGCCCGCGAGGGCACCAACTGCGAGAACCTCCCCGAGACCCACGCCTTCCTGGCGGACCTGCGCGCCACCGTCGACGCCGAGTACGGCGGTGACCGGGTGCTGCTCGCCGAGGCCAACCAGTGGCCCGAGGACGTGGTCGACTACTTCGGCAGCGACGAGGCGCCGGAGTGCCACATGTGCTTCCACTTCCCGCTGATGCCGCGGATGTTCATGGGGCTGCGGCGCGAGCAGCGCTATCCGATCACCGAGATCCTCGAGCGCACCCCGCCCATCCCCGCCGGCGCGCAGTGGGGCATCTTCCTGCGCAACCACGACGAGCTCACCCTGGAGATGGTCACGGAGGACGAGCGCGACTACATGTACGCGGAGTACGCCCGCGACCCGCGGATGAAGCTCAACCTCGGCATCCGCCGCCGGCTCGCGCCGCTGCTGAACAACGGCCGCCGGCAGATGGAGCTGTTCTACGGGCTGCTGCTCTCGCTCCCCGGCGCCCCCATCCTCTACTACGGCGACGAGCTGGGCATGGGCGACAACATCTACCTCGGCGACCGCGACGGGGTGCGCACCCCGATGCAGTGGAGCGCCGACCGCAACGCCGGGTTCAGCCGCGCCGACTTCGCCCGCCTCTACCTGCCGCCGCTGATGGACCCGGTGTACAGCTACCAGGCGGTGAACGTGGAGGCCCAGGAGCGCAACGAGTCCTCGCTGCTCCACTGGCTGCGCCGGTTCATGGCGGTGCGCCGCCGCCACCCCGTGTTCGGCGAGGGCGCCTTCGAGGTGCTGGAGGCGAGCAACCCGTCGGTGTTCGCGTTCATGCGCGTGCTCGACGACCGCCGGGTGCTCTGCGTCAACAACCTCTCGCGCTTCGCCCAGCCGGTCGAGCTCGACCTGCGCGCCTACGCGGGCATGACCCCGCTGGAGCTGGTGGGGCGCATCCCCTTCCCGCCGATCGGCGAGCTGCCCTACCTTCTCACCATGGCCCCGCACGGGTTCTACTGGTTCTCGCTGGAGGGGCCGTCCTCGTGAGCCGGGCCACCCTGCTCTCCCGCCACGACCTCGAGCAGGCGGCTCCGGCGCTGCTCGCCTACCTGCAGCGGCAGCGCTGGTTCGGCAGCCGGGGCCGGCCGGTGGCGAGGTTCGAGCTGGAGGACGTGGCCACCCTCCGCGAGGGCGAGCCCACGGTGCTCCTGGTGCTGGCCACGGTGGTCTACGAGGACGGCGGCCGGGAGCGGTACAGCCTCCCCCTGGGCGTCCGTCCGGGGCCGGCGACGGAGTTCTTCGACCGCGAGAAGGTGATCACCGAGACCGCCGGCGAGGCCGGGCCCGCGGCCGTGGTCGACGCCCTCGGCGACCCCGAGTCGAGCGCGGTGCTCTGGGAGCTGCTCGCCACCGGCGCCTGCCTGCCCACCGAGGCCGGCGAGCTGCGCTGCCGCGGCGACGGCATCGCCCCGGGCGTCGAGCCCGCATCGATCCGCCCGCTGGGGCGCGAGCAGAGCAACACCTCGCTGGTGCGCGGCGACACCGAGCTGCTGAAGTGGTTCCGGATGGTCGAGGAGGTGCGCTCCCCCGAGCTGGAGATGACCGAGGCGCTCACCAGGGCCGGCTTCGCCGCCGTGCCCGCCCCGCTGGGGGTGGCCGAGTACCAGCGTCCCGGCACCGAGGCGGTGCTGCTCGCCCTGGTCCAGCCCTACCTGCACAACGGCACCGAGGGCTGGGCGCTGGCGCTCTCCTCGCTCCGCGACCTCTACGCCGGGGCCGAGGAGCAGGGGGTCGGCGACGACGCGACCGCGCTGCGCCACGTCGAGGAGCAGGGGGCGACCTTCCTCCCCGAGTCGGCGCGGCTGGGCGAGGTGACCGCCGAGATGCACCTGGCGCTCGCCTCCGACGCCATGCCCGAGTCGATGCGGGCCCGGCCGGTGACGGCGGCGATGCTCGGCGCCTGGGCGGACGCCATGACCCGCGAGCTCGACCAGCTGCTGTCGGGGACCGACCCGGCGCTGGAGCCGCTGCGCGAGCGCCGCGCCGCGGTGCTGGAGGGCTTCGAGGCGCTCCGGCGCATCGACGAGGGGGGCCTCGCCATCCGCGTCCACGGCGACTACCACCTCGGCCAGACCCTGCGCACCGACACCGGCTGGACGGTGCTCGACTTCGAGGGCGAGCCCGCGCTCGGGGTCGCCGAGCGCCGCGCCCTCTCCTCGCCGCTGCGCGACGTCGCGGGGATGCTGCGCTCGCTCGACTACGCCGCCGCGGCCGCGCTCGCGGAGCGGACCGAGCCCGACCCCGAGGTGGTGGAGGAGCTGCAGCGCCAGGGCGCCGCCTGGGCCGACGCCAACCGGCGGCTCTTCTGGGGCGCCTACCTGGCCCGGGTCGGCGACCATCCGCTGCTCCCCCGCAGCGCCGAGGACACGCTCTCCCTGCGGCGCGCCTGGGAGCTGCGCAAGGCGGTGTACGAGGTCGGCTACGAGCTCGGCCACCGTCCCGACTGGGTGGGCAACCCGCTCCGATTCCTGCTCGAGGGAGGCCGGCCATGAGCCCTGCACGCCGTCCGACCGACCCCGGCACCACCACCCCGCCGCTCCCCGACCTCGGGGAGGACGCCGCCCGCCTGATCGCCGGCGAGCAGCACGAGCCCCACCGCATCCTCGGCGCCCACCCCCTCGGCAACGAGACCGTGGTGCGCGCCCTCCAGCCCGCCGCGGAGCGCTGCACGGTGATCTGGGAGGACGGCGAGGCCCCGCTGGAGCGCCTCGAGGGCGGCATCTTCCAGGGCCGGGTGCCCGCCGCCGAGCTCCCCGCCTACCGGCTGCGCTTCGAGGAGGGGGAGCGCAGCTGGGTGATCGACGACCCCTACCGCTTCACGCCCACCCTCGGCGAGCTCGACCTCCACCTCATCGGCGAGGGTCAGCACCGCGAGCTCTGGCGGCGCCTCGGCGCACGGGTGATCGAGCACCAGGGGGTGATCGGCACCGCCTTCGCGGTGTGGGCCCCCAACGCCCGCAGCATCCGGCTGGTCAGCGACGCCGGCTACTGGGACGACCGTCTCCACCCGATGCGCTCGCTGGGCTCGTCGGGGGTGTGGGAGCTGTTCCTCCCCGGGGTGGGCGCCGGCTGCCGCTACAAGTTCTCGGTCACCGGCGCCGACGGCCGCCGGATGCTCAAGGCCGACCCGCTCGCCCGGGCCGCCGAGCACCCGCCGGCGACGGCGAGCGTGGTCGACCTCAGCCAGCACCGATGGGCCGACGACGAATGGATGGCCGCGCGGGCGGCGAGCGATCCGGCGGAGCGGCCGATGTCGGTGTACGAGGTGCACCTGGGCTCCTGGCGCCGCCGCGGCGAGCACGGCGAGCAGACGCTCACCTACCGCGAGGCGGCGGAGGAGCTGGGCGACTACTGCCGCTCGATGGGCTTCACCCACGTCGAGTTCCTGCCCCTCGCCGAGCACCCCTTCGGCGGGTCCTGGGGCTACCAGGTGAGCGGCTACTACGCGCCCACCTCCCGCTACGGCTCGCCCGACGACCTCCGCGCGATGATCGACGGGCTCCACCAGCGGGGCATCGGAGTCATCCTCGACTGGGTGCCCGCCCACTTCCCCCGGGACGAGTGGGCGCTGGCCCGGTTCGACGGCACCGCCCTCTACGAGCACGTCGACCCCCGCCGTGGCGAGCATCCCGACTGGGGCACCCTGGTCTTCAACTTCGGGCGCAACGAGGTCCGCAACTTCCTAGTCGCCAACGCCCGCTACTGGATGGAGGAGTTCCACGTCGACGGCCTGCGCGTCGACGCGGTCGCCTCGATGCTCTACCTCGACTACTCGCGGCAGCCGGGGCAGTGGATCCCCAACCCGTACGGCGGCCGCGAGAACCTCGAGGCCATCGAGTTCCTCCGCGAGGTCAACGCCACGGTCCGCGACCAGCACCCGGGGGTGATGATGGTGGCCGAGGAGTCGACCGCCTGGCCGGGGGTGAGCCGGCCCACCTCGACCGGCGGGCTGGGATTCTCCTTCAAGTGGAACATGGGCTGGATGCACGACACCCTGGACTACTACTCCCAGGACCCCATCTTCCGCCGCTACCGCCACCCCCAGCTCACCTTCGGGCTCTGGTACGCCTTCAGCGAGCGCTTCGTGCTCCCCATCAGCCACGACGAGGTGGTCCACGGGAAGGGCTCGCTGATCGGCAAGATGCCCGGCGACCGCTGGCAGAGGTTCGCCAACCTCCGTGCCCTGCTCGCCTGGATGTGGGCCCACCCGGGCAAGCAGCTGATCTTCATGGGGTCGGAGTTCGGCCAGGAGCGGGAGTGGCGGCACGACGACTCGCTCGACTGGCACCTGCTGGAGCAGCCCGAGCACGCCGGGGCGCAGCACCTGGTCCGCGACCTCAACCTCGCCTACGCGGCCGAGCCCGCGCTGTGGCAGCGCGACGACTCCCCCGAGGGCTTCCGCTGGATCGATGCGGGCAACTCCGACCAGAACGTGCTGTCGTTCTTCCGGGTCGACGGCAGCGGCCGGCCCGGGCTGGTCTGCGTCGCCAACCTCTCGCCGGTGGTCCACGAGAACTTCCGGGTGGGCCTTCCCCTGCCGGGGCGCTGGCGCGAGGTCGTGAACACCGACGCCGAGGCCTATGGCGGCAGCGGTGTGGGCAACCTCGGGAGCGTGCTCGCGGACGACACCGAGTGGAACGGCCAGCCCCACTCGGCGGCGATGAGCCTGCCCCCGCTGGCGGTGCTCTGGCTGACGCCGGAAGGATGAGTCCGGTGCCACGGAAGGTGTGCATCACCCGGTAGGCTTGGACCGTGGACATGGAGGGAGCGCGCCGCGAGCTTGGCCCGGGCGAGGCGGCCGCGCCGCCGGCGGCGGTCGACGACCTCCGCTCCAGCGTCGACAGCCTGCGCGACCAGCTCCTCGACGGGCTGCCGGCGCGGGTGCAGGGGATGGCCGAGGAGCTGATGCTGGAGTGGTCGGCGGCGGTCGAGGCGGTCCCCGAGCTGGCCAGGGTGGCGACCGCCGAGGTGATCCGGCTGCTGCGCATGGCCCCCTCCGAGCGCGAGGCCACGCTGCGGCGCCGCTACGCCCGCCTTCACGGCGAGGACCCGCCTGAGGTGGGGCTGATCGGCACCCACGTGCCCTCCCCGAGGCAGGCCGCGGGCTGAGCCGGCGACCACGGCGGGACCCGGCGCGCAAGATCGGGGCCGGTCGGCGCGTTGTGGTTCGAGGAGGATGGCTGCCGCATCTCTGCCCCGCGGCGGCTCCATGGAAGGGATCTGCATGAAGACGCTGCCGAGGCTGAGGACGACGTTTGCCGTCGTCGCGCTGATCGCGGGCTCGCTGAGCGCCGCCGTGCTGACCTCGTCCGGGAGGGCGGGAGCGGCGTCGGGCGGCGGAGCCACGATCTTTGTCCAGACCATGGACTCGTGCCACCAGATCCTGGGCAGCGCCGTGCTCTCCCTGACCGGTGGGGGCGTGGCGACGACCGCCACCACCCCTGCGGGTCGCGGCACCGCCAGCGGCGCCGGCTGCCCGGTTCCGAAGGGCACCTGCTCGGCAGGCCCGTGCGCCACCTTCACCGGAGTGCCCGACGGGATCTACCGGATCATCACCACCAAGACGCCCCCCGCGAACGCCTCCAACCCCGAGGGCTACGCGCCCTGTGAGGGCGGCAGCGCCTGCCGCTCCCAGGTGGCCGACGTCAACGTCTCCGGCGGCAGCGTCTCCGCGGTCGTGACCAACGTCTACCCCAACAACAAGACCACCACGTTCTCCTTCTCGGGGAGCAGCGGCGACCCCATCGTCTTCCACGACTTCGGCCTCGCCGCCCCGGGCAGCAACGGCAACGCCCAGTGCGACGGCGACTCCGACGCCGACGACCACAGCACCGGGTCGCCGAGCGGCAGCTGCGCCTTCCTCCCCGAGAGCGCCGAGTCCAGCGCCTGCCAGCCCTACCCCTGGAGCTGCGCCCTCGGCCCCCCGCCCCCCGCGGCCCACCGCCTGGGCCTGACCCTCCCCGCCACGGTGAGCGCCTTCGCCGCCGTGCCGGTCACGGTCACGGCGCTGAACGGCACCGCCACCGACACCGCGTTCACCGGCACGGTGACGCTCAGCTCGAGCACCGACAGGCTCGCCGGGATGCCCGCCGCCTACACGTTCACCGGCCCCGACGCCGGCGTGCACGTCTTCTCGGTGACCCTGCGCCACACCGGCCCGCAGACCATCGCCGCCTCGTCGAAGGGGAAGTCGGGCGGATTGGGCGGGACCCTGACGGTCACCGTCGCCAACGACGACTCCAGCTTCGTGGCGGACCTCTACCACGACATCCTCGGCAGGATGGCCAGCGACGCCGAGGTGGCCTACTGGGCCGGTGAGATCGGACACCGCGGCCGCCAGGGCGTCGCCGCCGCCTTCAGCACCTCGCCCGAGGTCTACGGGCGCGACGTCGACGCCGCCTACCAGCAGCTGATCGGCCATGCCGCCGACACCGGCGGGCGCGCCTTCTGGGTCTCGCAGCTCGGCAGCGGCACCTACGACGAGACGCTGATGGCCGAGCTCGCGGCCACGTCGGTCTACTACAGCGGCCACGGCAAGGGCACCGACAGGGGCTTCGTGACCGCCCTCTACCAGGACATCCTGGGGCGGACCCCGCAGGCCTCCGAGCTCAACGGCTGGCTCGCCGGGGGTCCGCTCGACCACGCCGCCATGGCCCGCAACTTCGCCTTCTCCCACGAGCACCACGTCGACCTGGTCGCCGCCGGCTCCGGCTGGTACCTGCACTACCTCGGCCGGCCTGCCGACGGTGGCGGTGCCGAGTACTGGGCGACCCAGCTCGACCACGGCACCCACGACGAGGTCGGCGTCGCCACCTTCACCAGCAGCGGCGAGTACTACGGGAAGCCGGTCGCCTACTAGATTCCCGGCCCGCCCGGCCGGCATTTGCCACACTGCGCCGGTGAGCAGCCGGCCCGACACCGCGCCGTCGCCGCTCCCGGCGACCGTGGTGCGGCTCCTCGAGGGGCCGGCGGGCCGGCTGCGCGTCCACCTCACCGGTGCCGACGACGCCTCGCCGCCGGTGGTGGCCGTCCACGGGGTGGGGGCGACCGGCCGGCAGTTCCGGCGCCTCGCCGTGGAGCTGGCGGACCGGGGGCTCCGCACCGTCGCCCTCGACCGTCCCGGTGCCGGCGGCAGCCCCACCGGCGAC
>JAQBPI010000165.1 GCA_028287605.1 Chloroflexota bacterium | reverse complement strand
CCATCGCCTCCGGCTGGCCGCTGAGCCCGAGCATGATCGGCACGTTGGGGCCGTACACGTCGGCGTCGAGCAGGCCCACCCGCGCTCCCGCCTGGAGCAGCGCCAGGGCGACGTTGACGCTCACCGTCGTCTTGCCCACGCCGCCCTTGCCGGCGCTCACCGCCACCACGTTGCGCACCCCGGCGATCTCCTTGCGGCCGGGGATCCCGCGGGTGGCGGTGACGTTGGCGTCCCAGGTGATCTGCACCCGCTCGACGCCGGGCACCGAGCCCACCACCGCGGCCTCGACGTCCCGCTGGATGCGGTCCTTGAGCGGGCAGGCGGGGGTGGTCAGCACGATGCGCATGGAGACGGCGGCGCCGTCGACACGGATGTCCTTGACCATGCCGAGGGTCATCAGGTCGCGGTGGAGCTCGGGCTCCATCACCGTGCTCAGAGCACGCTCCACCGCCTGCACGACGCCTGCCTCCGCCATGGGATCGAGTATAGCCGCGAGCCCTGTGAGAGCCCCGCCCGCTCGCTCGGGATACCCTGAGCCGGTGACGGGTCATGTCCCGGATGCAGGCACGCCGGCGGCGGTGCTGGTGGTCGAGGACGACCGCGCCCTGCGCCAGGCGATCGTGACCAACGCCGAGCGGGCCGGCTACACCGTGACCGCCCTCGGCGACGGGCTGGCCGCCGGGGAGGCGATCCGCTCCGGGCACTACGACGTGATCCTGCTCGACATCGGGCTGCCCTTCGTCGACGGCTGGCGGATCCTGGGCGCGCTCGAGGGGCGCCGGGCGCCGTCGGTGATCGTCATCAGCGCACGCGGCGAGGAGGCCGACAAGGTGCGCGCCCTCGACATGGGGGCCGACGACTACCTCGCCAAGCCGTTCGGCGCCGACGAGTTGCTCGCCCGTCTCCGGGCTGTGCTTCGCCGGGTGCGGCCCCCCGCCGGTCCCTCGATGGTGGTGACCGCCGGCGAGGTCGCCGTCGACCTGGGAGCGCGCCTGGTGACCCGGGGGGGGCGGGAGGTCACCCTCTCCCCCACCGAGTACCTCCTGGTGGCCGAGCTCGCCCGGCACGCCGGCCAGGTGGTCGACCACCGCTCGCTGCTGCAGCGGGTGTGGGGGCCCGCCTACGCCAGCGAGCGCAACTACCTGTGGACCTTCATCCGGCGGCTCCGGACCAAGCTGGAGAACGACCCGGCGGCGCCGCAGGTGATCGTCACCGCGGGCCGCCAGGGGTATCGCTTCGGCCCACCGGCCCGCTGACGGGGCGGGGCTGGAGCGGCCGGGCGCTGGGCGCCCGGCCGCTCCGCGATTCCCGGTTACTCCTCGTCGGGCTCGCCCGCCGGCACCGCCTTGGCGGTGTGGTTCTGGGCCTCGCCCGCGATCTCCCCCGGGGTCGGGGTGTCGACGCCGGTGACCGGCGCCGCCTGCAGGGTGAGACGCGCCTCGAGGGCGGCGTGCCGCGCCAGGGCGGTGGCCGCCTCCTCACCGCTGAGCAGGGCGAGGCTTCCGGGAGCGACCCCCAGCGCCTCGCCCAGGGTGGTGCGCAGCTGCGCGGCGATGGGTCCGCCGGTGCTGACCCGGCCGTCGGCGTCGGCGCCGACCGCGGCGAGCGCCGGGACGCCGTCGAGGGTGGGCACGGGGACGCCGACGACGTCGACGACCTCCTCGCCGTGGACGGCGAGGTCGCCGATCTCCAGCTCCGCGTTGGACATGCGCAGGTTCACGAAGAGGCCGATCACCTTGAGGATGACGAAGGTGGCGAGGGCGTTCCAGACCACGATGACGAGCAGCGTGAACGCCTGCACCACGAGCTGGTGGGGATTGCCGTGGATCCAGCCGGAGAAGCTGACGTCCGGGCTCCCCTTGGTGCCCAGGTACTGGATCATGTTCGGCGACGCGGCGATACCGACCGCCAGGCCGCCGATGGCACCGGGGAAGCCGTGGGTGTGGATGACGCCGAGGGTGTCGTCGACCCGCTTGAAGATGCCGCGCTGGCTGAGGTAGGTCATCGTCAGCCACGGGACCGTGCCCGCGACCACGCCGAGGATCAGGGCGGCGAACCCCGAGATCCAGCCGGCGCCCGGGGTGATCGCCACCAGCCCGGCGATCATGCCGTTGATCATCCCGGGGGTGTTCGGCTTGCCGGTGCGGACGATGTCGAGGACCATCCACGTGAGCAGCGCGGTGGCGGTGCAGATGTGGGTGTTGAGGATCGCCGCGGCGGCGTTGGCGTTGGCGAAGTAGGGGTCGCCGCCGTTGAAGCCCGACCATCCCAGCCAGAGGAGGCCGGCGCCGGCGACGGCCATCATCAGGTTGTTGGGGATGCAGTTCTGGCGGTCCTTGAGCAGCCGCGGACCGATCACCGCGGCGGCCGTGAAGCCCGACACCGCGGCGGCGACGTGGATGACGTAGCCACCCGAGAAGTCGAGGGCGCCGAGCTGGGCGAGCCAGCCGCCGCCCCAGATCATGAAGGCGCCGACGGTGTAGACGCAGGTGATCCACAGCGGCACGAAGATCATCCACGCCTTGAAGCTCATGCGGCCGAGGACGGCGCCGGCGAGGATGATCACGGTGATGGCGGCGAAGACGAACTGGAAGTAGACCAGCGTCGAGCCGGGGAAGTGCAGGTCGGGGATCAGCCCGGAGAGCAGCGGGATGCCGGCTTGGTGCAGCTGGTCACCCGCCCCCAGCACCGGGTGGGGCACGCCGACCAGGTTCCGGAAGAAGTTGGGCCCGCCGCCGCCCGCGGGTGAGCCGAAGCTCATGTTGAAGGCGAAGAGGGTCCACACGACCAGCGTCATCGCGAACGCGTAGATGACCATCAGCGCCGAGTTGACCGCCCATTTCCGCTTGACGATGCCTCCGTAGAGGATCGCCAGGCCGGGGATGCTCATGATCCCGACCAGGGTTGCCGAGATGAGCTGCCACGCATTGTCGCCGGATACGAGCCAGGATGGACTCGGTGTCATGCCTTCCCCCTCTTCACGGTGTGCGCCGGCCCATCCGGCTTGTTCACAAATACGGCTGAACAGGGCATGAAATCACTGTGCGCACCACCTCAAATCGCTCCGTGGGGCCTCATGCGATTCGCACAAGGCCTACGGTACGCGCTGCCCAAACGGTGGGACGAGGGTGGCATCGGAGGAGGGCGCGGCGCCCGATCAGCCGGTGTTCTGGACCCCGGCGGCGATCCCGTTGATGGTCCCGTGCACCAGCCTCAGCAGCGCGTCGCTGCCCTCGCGGCGCCAGCCCTCGAGCAGCAGCACCTGCAGCTCGTGGAGCGGGCGCAGGGCCCGTCCGCGGGCGGCGAGGCGCCCGCGCAGGTCGGGCTGGTGATCGAGCAGGCC
>JAQBPI010000139.1 GCA_028287605.1 Chloroflexota bacterium | reverse complement strand
CCGATGCGAGCCGACAACTCGCACACCTCGAAAGGCTTGATCACGTAGTCGTCGGCACCGATCTCGAGACCGAGGACGATGAGGTCGACATCAGCCTCCCTGGCCATGTGCAGCCCCTGGACCCCGTCGGTAGCCACGTCGACTGTATAGGAGAGCTCGCAACCCAGCAGGGTGAGCATGGTCGCCATCGCCGGGTCATCGTCGATAAGGAGGATCCTGGCGTCGGCTGGGGGTGCGGAATAGGCCATCTCGTGTCCGACAGGATTCTCCGAGCCGCTTCTGGCGGTGGTGATGTCCGTCCGGGTCATGGTCTCTCTGCCACTGGCTTGGCACATTGGTAAGGCACCGGCGCAGGCGGCGAGAGGAAGACCTCGGCAGGCATGGCAGCGCTCCGTGCTGTCGGCCTCCTTTGGCGGACCCTTGGTAACCCGGCTATCTGCGTGAGACCCGTGGCTTTGCGTCCCCTCCTCGCGGAGAGTTTGCCTTGTCAGTGGGTGCCGACACGACCAATGCTGGCCTTGGTTCATGACGTCCGCGTACGTCGGCGTGACGGAGCGGACCGTACCACGGTGGAGCAGAGGGACGTCAGCAACCAGGGTTACCGCTGTGGTGATGATAGTTACCGGCGGCTCAGGTTACGGTCGCATATAGTGCGAACACCCGGGCGCCAGTCAGGAACCGCCACCGCCGTTGATCGTGATCAAAGGTCGGAGGCGTGTCGGTCCGCGGGACGTGTTTCCCTGGCCGTCCGGCGTTCGCTGATGGGGAGCCCACCAGCCTCGACGCGAGCGGCAGTAGAGGAGGCACGCCGACCACTCGCTGTGACCGCGCCGCCTCTCCCGGTGACCAGCATCACTGCAGGCATGGACTTTTCCCTGGTCGCGGTCCGATGGGGTTGGTCCGTTGGTCGAGGGACGTGTGCATGACCCTGTGATAACCGCTGGTGGTGAACTCAGCCGGGGGCTTTCAGCGGCCTGTTACCCCCGTGGCGGGGCGGGAGAGCGCGGGGCGGTGACTCCGGGAGGGCTCCCCGACCCGCCGCCCGGCACGTCGGCTCCGTGTAGCTACCTGATCCGCTTTTCAGCGGCCTGCTAGTGCGCGAACGCCGAGTGGACATGGCTGCGCATGCACTCGTGGCAGAGGAGCCCCGCGCCGACGTTGTGCACGGCCACGGCGCAGGAGACGCAGCAGCCCATCTGGTCAAGCTCGCTTACCGCGATGAGCCGGCCACGCCGATGCGATCGACGGCAGTGGAGGCATCGACGTTGACGGGCCCCCGCGACCATCAGGACCACTAGGACGGCGAGCCCGGATCCACCCGTGAGCGAAGCGACGAGGACCCATGCCGGAACGGTGGGGCCCGGGAGAGGCAGGACCACCGCCGGGACACGGCCGGGCGCCCACGGACGAAGCGCGGAGGCGAGATGGGCGCCGGTGACGAAGGGGACGCCGTGCCGGCCGGAGCCGTCCTCGGTGACCGAGAGGCGGTAGTCACCTGGAGCCAGCGCGTCCGGCCAGAGGATCTCGTCGGTGATGCGGTCGCCGGGGAGCATCGTGTCCAGCTTCAGACTCTGGGCGCGGTGATATTCCGCCGGACCGTCCAGGGTGATCGCCAGATCGGGCTTGCCGAGCAGCTCGCCGGCGTCTGCCATGTCCAGGGCGATCCCGGAGGTGCCGGTGGTGGACACCGCCCGGAGGGTGGCACCGTACACGTGGAGCTGGAAGTCCGCCGGACCCGGGACCCTGACCTGGACAGCGACCACCGAGCGTAGCATCGTGGTGATCGCGAGCGTCCCCGCCGAGCTGCTTCCCTGCTTCGACTCGACGGAGATGCCGGCGAGATGGTCGCCCGCGAAGGCGCCGGCGGGGACGCTCACGGTGAAGGGGACCAGCGTCTGTGTGTGCGGCGCCACGGTGACGGAGGACACGCCGGGCGTGACCCAGGCTCCCGCACCGGTCATGTGGACGGCCCGAGCCGAGTACACCGCGCCGGTCCGAATGGAGGTGATGCCGTCTACGGGGTCGACCCAGGCGTGGATCGTGGTGCTGCCGGGGTTGGCGATGGCCACCTCGTCGGACCAGGTCGCTCCCGGTGCGACGCTGTGGACGAAGTACGACCTGCCGGTCGCGACAGACGGGTCGGGGTGGGCGGGCGAGACGCTGAGAACCTCGCCGGCCGCCGGCGCGGCGGCTATCGCGCCCCGGGGGGAGGCGGCGGCCGCGATGGCAGCGAGCGACGCCAGTGCTGCGAGGAATATTCTCACGGTGCGTTGGGGGGTCATATCCATTCCTGCCAGGGGAGTGAGGAGACCGCGCCCTCTCCCACCCGCCATGGGGCCGGGGATGCATCCCCCGGCCCCTGGGTAGGATATGGCGTCGCCGGTCTCTACGGGCCGGAGGTCACCGAGACGGTCCAGGTGCTGGTGTACGCGCCCGAGCTGACCGCGGCGGGGACGGCAACCGACATGCCGGTCGTAAAGTTGTGGTCGAGCTGGCCGGTGTTGATCGCCGCGCTGAACAGCGGGACGGCGGTGGTGGAGACAGCGAACGGCGCGGTGGGGGACACGTTCGCGGCAAGGTCGGTGCACCCGGTGACGACGGTGGTGCAGGGGGCGGCGCCCGGGGGGGTGGCCGTCGTGACCAGGGTCGTGGTGTCCAAGTTCGTCAGCGCGGCACCCGCGAGGGTGACCTTCCATCCCGAGTTGTTGCCGCTGAGGTCATTGACGTCGAGCTTGTACGACCCGGACTGGCTCGTCGGCGACCCGGTGATGGCGACGGACGCGAAGGTGATGTCCGGGGAGGTTGTGGTGAGACCGCCACCGGTGATGGTCTCCGAGGCAGTGGCTGCAAACGCGGGCATGGTGCCCGCCGCGAGCGCCGCCAGGGCGATAGCGCCCGCGGCGGAGATGTTCTTGAGGTTCATACGTAGAGCTCCAGGGTTGTGTGATGGAAGGGGGACGCGACCAATCGCACAGGATGGTCGGGGATGCGGTGCGATCACCACACCGCCGTAGCGGATCGACTGCACGGCAGGCGGATCACGCCAGAGTACGCTGCATGCCTGGGAAGACCTCCAGTGATTCTCCCCTGTCTTCGGTAGCCCGGCGGCCTCCGCTGGGAGGTCCGTGGCTTTGCGTCACCACCTCGCAGTGGTTTTGCCTTTTCGGGAGCCTGATCAAAGTAGCACGGCCCAACCACCCGTGCGGTCCGCCGCTGTTCCTTTTCTGTGCGCGCCTCCCAAAAGTCGAGTGACCTGACGCACCACTGCAGTGACAGTTCGCACCACTGCAGTGACAGTACGCACAGCTGCACAGGGGATGCACCGATGAGCGGGCGTTACTGCCAGGGTTGGACCGTTCCCGTGACGCACCCGCGACGCGACTCCACCCGGAGTTCGGTAGGCTTCCACCACTGGCGAACCCCCGTCAAACAGCAGAGCCTTTCACAGGGCTCGAGAGGTGAACCTCGTATGCGCTCCAGTCCGTTCGTGCTCGTGCCTACCGCTCTGGCGCGGCTGCGGTCCCCGCTGCGGCGAAGGATGGCGGCTGCGCTCGCCGCCGAGGCGCGTATGGTTCACGAGAGCGCGCGCAGCTTCCGCCAGCTCTTCGAAGACAACCCGCAACTGATGTTCGTAGTGGAGCAGGGCACCTTCCGCATTCTTGCGGCCAACCAGGCTGCGGTCGCCCGATATGGCTACACTCGGGGCGAGTTCCTCGACATGAGAATTCCCGACCTTCGCTGGCCGGGGGAGATGGCTCCATTCCAAGAGGTCACTGACGCCATCGCCGGCGAAGGCAGGACCGATTTTCAGGCATTTCGTACCCGGACCAAGCAGGGTGACAGTTTCGACATCGAGCTCCATCTCCGAGAGGTTGACTTCGAGAGGCGGCCCGCATGGTTGGGGGTGCTTGAGGACGTCACGGAACGGATCAAGCTGCAGTACGAGCTCGTGGAGAGGGCGAGGAGCTTTCGCGCCCTCTTCGATGCCAACCCTCAACCGATGTTCGTGCGGGAGGAGGGCACCTTCCGCATCGTGGCGGCCAACACGGCGGCGGTCGCCCACTACGGCTACACGGAGAGCGAGTTCCTCGACATGACAGTTCCCGACCTTCGATGGCCGGCGCAGATGGGTCAGTTCCAGGAGATCGCCGACGCCATCGCTGTCGACGGGAGAAGAGGCTTCCAGGCGATTCGCCATCGCAGCAAGGGGGGCTGTTCCTTCGACGTCGAGGTCCAAGTCCGAGACGTCGACTTCGAGGGGCGGCACGCGTGGTTGAGCGTTGTCGACGACGTCACCGACAGGCTCCGGCTGCAGCGTGAGCTCGAGCACCAGGCGTTCCACGACTCGCTGACGAACCTCCCCAACCGCGCGCTCTTCTACAACCGGGTCGAGCACGTTCAGCGGCGCCTGGTGCGAAGCCGGAGCCGGTACGCCGTGCTCCTGGTCGACCTCGACGACTTCAAGACCGTCAACGACAGCTTCGGTCACTGCGCTGGCGACGAGCTGCTGCTCGAGGTGTCACGACGGCTGGCCGAGACGATGCGGCCGGGCGACACCGCCGCCCGGCTGGGCGGTGACGAGTTCGGCATCATCCTCGAGGACCTCGAGGGTGAGGGCGAGCCCATCGGCGTCGCCGACCGCGTGCTCTCCGCCCTGCGCCACCCCTTCGCGGTCGCCGGGGGCTCTGTGACGCTCTCCGCGACCATCGGGATCGCGCTCTCCGCTGATGCCACAACCGCCGCCACCGATGTGGTGCGCAACGCCGACATCGCTCTCTACGCCGGCAAGGCCCGCGGCAAGGATCGTCCTCAGGTGTTCGCCGAGGAGATGCGTGCAGCCGTACTCGGACGGATCACCCTGAAGCAGGAGCTTCGGGAGGGGATCTGCCGAGGGGAGTTCGCCCTCCTCTATCAGCCCAAGGTCGACAGCAGGAGCGGACTGGTGGTCGGTGTCGAGGCACTGGTCCGCTGGAACCACCCGCTCAGGGGCCTGCTGATGCCAGACGCCTTCATCGCGCTGGCGGAGGAGAGCGGGCTGATCGTCGATCTCGACGCCTGGGTGCTCGAGACCGCCTGCCGGCAGGCGGCCACCTGGGCACGGTCCCCGGCGGGCCCGCTGCCGGTCGCCGTCAACGTCTCGGGGCGGGAACTCGAGAGAGCGGGGCTGCTGGGGCGGGTGCGTCGCGTCCTCGCGGTGACCGGGCTGGATCCGCGGCTGCTGGAGTTGGAGCTCACCGAGAGCGCGGCGCTGCAGGAGGAGGCTCTATCTATGCTGCGGGAGATCCGGGCTCTCGGGATCCGCATCGCCATCGACGACTTCGGTACCGGTTTCTCGATGCTCAGCCGCCTGCAGGACTTCCCCTTCGACACGCTGAAGATCGATCGCTCCTTCATCAGCCGGATCACCAGCGTGGACGCCGATTGCCCGATCGTGTCAGCGACGGTGGCCATGGGCCGAGGGCTCGGGCTCGAGATCGTGGCCGAGGGGGTCGAGACCGAGCAGCAACGCGCATACCTGGTGCGCCAGGGCTGTGGCCAGCTGCAGGGCTACCTGGTCAGCCGCCCGGTGGCGCCCCAGCTGATCCCCGCGATGCTCAGCTCCCCGCCGCTGCCGCCGATCCAGGACCCGCGCTGGGTCGCGCTCGAGAGCGCCATCGGCGTGGCCACCGCCGAGCCTCCCCTGGAGGAGTTGGTGCGCGGGCTGCTGGTCGAGCTGCAGCGGCTCACCGGCCTCGACTCCGTGTACCTCACACGCGTCTGCTGGGAGCGCAGCGAGCAGGAGGTCCTGTTCAGCCGCAACTCGGGGTGCATCACTGTGCGCGAGCGCCTCATCCTCCCATGGCCGGAGACACTCTCCCAGACGGCGCCGACCGGGAGCGCGCACCACACCGACCGCCTCCCCGTGGAGTTCCTGCAGTCCCGAGCTGCGTCGACGCTGCCCCACCAGACGTCCGTCAGTGTGCCTGTCCTTCTCAGCGACGGGAGCATCTTCGGCACCCTCTGTGGCGCCAGCGGTCGGCACGTCCCGCTGGCACAGCCGGGGCTCGAGGTGATGCGGATCTTCGGCAGTCTCATCGCCGCCCAGATCGCAGCCCCAATGACGTCGAATACGGTCTCTCACCGCACTGAATTGCCGCTCGGGGAGTAAAGGGAAGTGGCAGAGTCGGATATTGCGCTGCGGCGCTGGCGTGCGACGGGGTTCCAGCACCCACCGCGCGAAGTCGGCAGTACCCACGTTGCCACCGCACAGGATCGTGGTGACGCGCCGCCCGGCGAACCGGTCAGGTTCCTCGAGGACGGCGGCGACCCCAAGCGCTGCGGACGGCTCCACGACGAGTCCCGCGTGCTCATGGAGCATCCGCATGCCGACCTTGATCGAATCCTCGCGAACGAGCATCACGTCGTCGAGCACGACGAGCAGGTCGTCCAACACCTCCGGGATCGGACAGCGCCCGGCGACGCCGTCGGCGATCGTCTCGATGCGGTCCGTCTCGACCACCGATCCCTGGCGCCACGACAGCGCCATCGCGGGCGCACCAACGGGCTGGATTCCGATCACCTCCACGTGCTCGGCGAGCGAGCGCACGGCGTAGCCCACGCCGCTGGCCATCGCTCCGCCGCCGACAGCCACGAGCACGACGTCGAGCCCCGGGTCGTCTCGGACGAGCTCGAGGCCGATTGTGGCGGCGCCCTCGCAGGTCGCCAGATCCAAGCTGTCCTCGACCAGATAGGCGCGACCCGCCT
>JAQBPI010000110.1 GCA_028287605.1 Chloroflexota bacterium | reverse complement strand
GTGCACCTCGTCGCCGTCCCCGACGCCGAGCAGCTGGATGCGGGGGAAGTTCCCCCGCGTGTGCCGGGGCTCCCGGGGGGCACCCCCCCGCGGGAGGCTGAGCCCCGTCCCGCGGAGCCGCCCCGCGGCTGGCCGCTGGCGCGGGCAGAGATCTTCCGCCCCTGCGCGATGCCCGAGGGTGCCCGGCTCTTCGGCCCGCTGCACTCGAGCTACATCGATGGTCCCTCCCTGCTCCGCGAGCTCGGCGCCCGCGGGCACAGCGGGGCGCTGGTCACCGCGGGTGGCGGGCGCGCCCAGGCGGCGATCCTCCACCGCGGCGACGTGGTCGCCCTGCTCGCCACCGGCCGCAGCGGCACCCGCCGCCTGGAGGGCCTCCGCCTCCCCCTCGCGGGGCAGGAGGAGGAGCACGACCTGACCGTGTCCGTCTACCGCCCCGAGGTGGCGCTGGCGCTGGGACAGCTGGTCAACCTGGCCGGCCGCTTCCGCCGCATGCACGCCTCCTTCGTGCGCGTCCCCGCGCTCGTCGATCACCTCGCCGAGAGCCGCGTGACCGGAGGCGTGCGGGTCGTCAGCGGTTCCGATGTCGGCGTCCTGCTGCTCTGCGAGGGCACGGTGCTCGGCGCCTACACGGCGCGTCACCCCGCCCTCGAGGACCCCGAGCTGCTCAATCCGCTGTGCGCCGCAGAGGACGCCGAGATCGACGTCCACGCCGCCCCCGCGCAGGGCCTTCCCCCGTCGCTCACGGTGGCCCGCCTGCTGGGCTGAGCCCGCCCCCATCCGCCATCATCCGCGGTGTCAGCCCGACTCACCGCAGCGCGTCAGCGCCCGGAGGAGGAGACGACGTGCTCACCCTCGGCTACAAGGCCTCCGCCGAGCAGTTCGGCCCGCGCGAGCTCCTGGAGTTCGGCATCCTCGCCGAGGAGGTGGGCTTCGATTCGGTGGTGATCAGCGACCACTTCCAGCCCTGGCGGCACACCGGCGGCCACGCCCCCTTCTCCTTCGCCTGGCTCGGTGCGCTGGGCGAGCGCACCCGGCGGGTGCGGATGGGGACCAGCGTGGTGACGCCCACGCTCCGTTACCACCCCGCCATCGTCGCCCACGCCACCGCCACCCTGGGCTGCCTCGACCCCGGCCGCGTCTTCCTCGGGGTGGGCACCGGCGAGGCGATGAACGAGGTCCCGGTGGGGGTGACCTGGCCCGACCAGAAGGAGCGCTTCGCCCGGCTCCGCGAGGCCTGCGAGCTGATCAAGCGGCTCTGGACCGAGGAGCGCGTGACCTACGAGGGCACCTACTTCCGCACCCACATGGCCACCCTCTACGACCGCCCCGATCCGCCCCCCGGCCTCTACGTCGCCGCCTCCGGCCCCGCCGCCGCGCGCCTCGCCGGCCGGCTGGCGGACGGGTTCATCACCACCAGCGGCAAGGCCCCCGAGCTGTACCGCGACACCCTGATCCCCGCGGTGCGCGAGGGGCTGCAGAGGGCGGGCCGCGACCCCTCCGAGATCGAGCTGACGATCGAGATGAAGGTCTCCTACGACACCGACCGGCAGCGGGCGCTGGAGGACACCCGGTACTGGGGGGCGCTGGCGCTCACGGCGGAGGAGAAGGTGGGGGTCGAGGACCCGATCGAGATGGAACGGCTCGCCGACGCCCTGCCGGTGGAGCGCACCGCCTCGCGCTTCATCGTCTCCGACGACCCCGAGGAGCAGATCGCGGGCATCCGCCCCTACCTCGAGATGGGCTTCACCCACCTGGTCTTCCACCATCCCGGACCCGACCAGGCGCGCTTCCTCAGGCTCTACGCCGAGCAGGTGCTGCCGCGACTGCGCGCGCTCGACGGCTCCGGCTGAAGCGTGCCCGGGGCGCGCTGGCATACTCCCTGGCTGCAGGGGACAGGTGAGGAGGAAGGACCATGGCGGTCACGGCGCGGCCCGGGCGTGATGCGGCTCCGAACATGACCGACTACGAGGCGGAGCGCGCCCGCTTCCGGCTCGACATCCCGCCGCGCTTCAACTACGTCCTCGACGTGCTCGAGGCGCAGTCGGCCAACGGTCCCGACCGCCCTGCCCTGCTCTCCCTCGACGCCGCCGGTGGTGTGGTCTCCCGCCAGAGCTACGCCGACCTCTGCCGCGAGAGCCGCCGCATGGCCAACGCCTACACCGGCCTCGGGGTGGGCAGGGGCGATCCCGTCTTCATCATGCTGCCGCGGATCTCGGAGTGGTACACGGCGGTTCTCGGCGCCATCCGCATCGGCGCCATCGCCATGCCGGCGCCCACCATGCTCACCAGCCGCGACGTCCGCTACCGCGTCGAGCGCTCCGGTGCGGTGGCGGCGGTGGTCGACACCGGCGGGGCCGCCAAGGTCGACGCGGTGCGCGACCAGCTGCCCACGCTGCGCACCAACGTGGTCGTGGGCGAGGCGCCGTCGGCCGCCTGGCAGCCGCTCGACGGCCTGCTCGCCGCCGCCGGAGACGGTGCCACCGCCGGCGACCCCACCGCCAGCGACGACCCGATGCTCGTGTACTTCACCAGCGGCACCGTCGCCTACCCGAAGATGGTGCTGCACCCGCAGTCGTACGCCATCGGCCACGCCGCCATCACCGCCCGCTACTGGCAGGACCTGCGCGCCGACGACGTGCACTGGACCATCTCCGACACCGGCTGGGCCAAGGCCGCCTGGGGCAAGCTCTTCGGCCAGTTCGCCGCCGGCGTGGAGGTGGTGAACATGAACATGGGCCGGCCCGACGCCGACCTGATCCTCGACGTGGTGGCGCGCAACGGCATCACCACCTTCTGCGCGCCGCCGACCCTCTACCGCATGCTGGTGCTGACCGACCTCCGGCGCCACGACCTCGGCACGCTGCGCCACTGCCTGAGCGCGGGCGAGCCCCTCAACCCCGAGGTGATGCGCGTGTGGGAGGACGGCACCGGCGGCCTGACCGTCTACGACGGCTACGGCCAGACGGAAACCGTCAACCTCGTCGCGAACTACCGGTGCATGCCGGTGCGCGCCGGCTCGATGGGCAGGCCCGTGCCGGGCATGGACGTGCAGATCGTCGACGACGAGGGCAACCGCGTCGCCGACGACGAGGAGGGCAACATCGCGGTGCGGGTGCGTCCCGACCGTCCCATCGGCATGTTCCAGGAGTACTGGCACGACCCCGCCGCCACCGCCGCCTGCCACGTCGGCGAGTGGTACCTCACCGGCGACCACGCGCGCCGCGACACCGACGGCTACCTGTGGTTCGAGGGTCGCGCCGACGACGTCATCACCAGCTCGGCGTACCGCATCGGTCCGTTCGAGGTGGAGAGCGCGCTGGTCGAGCATCCCGCGGTCGCCGAGGCGGCGGTGGTGGGCAGGGACGACCCCGAGCGCACCCAGATCGTGACCGCCTTCTGCATCCTCGTCCCCGGTGTCGAGGGAACCCCGGCGCTCGCGAAGGAGCTGCAGGACCACGTGCGCACCGTGACCGCCCCCTACAAGTACCCGCGGGAGGTGCACTTCGTCAGCGAGCTGCCCAAGACGGTGAGCGGCAAGATCCGCCGCACCGAGCTTCGCCAGCGGCTGCGCGAGGGACTGCAATAGCCGCGGAGGGGCTGCGCCCTCCCGTCCGGGTCGCGGTCACAGGAGGGGCGGGCTTCATCGGCTCGCACACCGTCGAGGCGCTGGCCGCTGCCGGCTGCGGCGTGCTCCTGGTCGACGACCTCAGCCACCCCTGCGGCACGGCCCCGCCGTCGGCGGTGGAGGTGCTCGAGGCCGACTGCGGCAGCCCAGCGGCGGCCCGGGCGCTGCGGTCCTTCGCCCCCGACGCGGTGCTCCACCTCGCCGCCCGGGGCGGGGTGGCGTACGCGCTCCGCGACCCCGCCGCCCACGTTCGCGCCGGCCTCGCCGCCACCGTCGCGCTCTACGAGGCGGCCTGCGCGGCCGGCGCCCGCCGGATCGTCAGCGCCTCGTCGGGCGGCGCGGTCTACGGCGAC
>JAQBPI010000071.1 GCA_028287605.1 Chloroflexota bacterium | reverse complement strand
CGCACGAGCGGCACCGCTCGCGCGCGGCGTGCCGCCGGGCCTGCGCGTCGCCGCCGGCCGGGCTTCCCCCGGGTCGGGAAGGGCCGCGGGCACAGCGCTCACCCGGCTCACACCCGCGACTCCAAGCGCACCGCCCCGCTCGTTCCTCTTCCCTCGTTACCTGTATCGAGCAGCTATTTTAGGTGTACGATACACCAGTCGTGGATCGCCCACAAGCCGAGTGCCTGCACCGCATCGAGACCGAGATGGCGGTGCTGGCGCGCTCGCTGGAGCTGCTCCGCCGCCGCGGCCGGATCCACCCCGACCTCGACCGCGCCGGCTACCTGCTGCTGCGCACCCTCGACGAGACCGGCCCGCTCTCCATCCACAGCCTCGCCGAGCGGGTCGGGCTGGACGGCTCCACGGTCACCCGGCAGGTGGCCACGCTGCTCCGGGACGGCCTCGCCGAGCGGCGGGTCGATCCCGGCGACCGGCGCTCCTGCCAGGTGACCCCCAGCGACCGGGGGCGCCGCCTGATGGGCGAGGTGCAGCGCCGGCGGACCGAGCGGTTCGAGGAGCTGCTGACCGGCTGGACCGAGGCGGAGTGCGCCGACCTGGGCCGGATCCTGGCGAAGCTGAACCGCTCGATCAGCACCACCGTGCTCCCCGCCGCCGCCGAGGCCACGTTGACGCCCACCGGGCCGGGGAGTACGATTGGTGACACAGGAGGTCAACAATCCAACCACACTGTCCGACGCGTCGACACCGTCCGCCCCTGAGCCCTGATCTCCCGGCCCGAGAGGTCCCGGCGTGAAGATCAGCATGAAGGCGGACTACGGCATCCGCGCCCTCCTCGACCTCGCCGAGCGCTATGGCGACGCCCCGGTCCCCAGCCACGACATCGCCGCGCGCCAGCACGTGCCCGGGCCCTTCCTGGACCAGCTGCTGATGAGCCTGCGGCGCGCCGGCCTGGTGCGCAGCACCCGGGGCCCGCGTGGCGGCCACATGCTCTCGAAGCCGCCGGAGGAGGTCACCCTCGGCGCCGCCATCGACATCCTCGAGGGCCAGGCCGCTCAGATGGAGTGCTTCTCCGCGCCGGAGACCTGCGAGCACAGCTTCGGCTGCTCGATCCGCAGCTCGCTGCTCCGCGCCGAGGACGCGATGCGCGAGGTGCTGGAGGGCACCACCCTCGCCGACATGGTGCGCGACCGCCGCGAGCACGGCGTCTTCCACGGCATCTACAAGTCGCTGCCCATGAGCGGGCCGGCGCTGCCGACGGTGACCGGCTCGTGACCGAGGTGGAGGAGCTCTCCGACCAGCAGGTCGAGCGCTACAGCCGGCACATCGTGCTCGGCGAGCTCGGCCCCGCCGGGCAGCGGAGGCTGCTCTCCAGCTCGGTGCTGGTGCTCGGCGTCGGCGGCCTCGGCTCGCCGGTGGCCCTCTACCTCGCCGCCGCCGGGGTGGGCCGGCTCGGCCTGCTCGACGGCGACCGCATCGACCTCAGCAACCTCCAGCGCCAGGTCATCCATCCCGACGCCGCCCGGGGGCGGCTCAAGGCGGAGGTGGCCGCCGAGCGCGCCCGCGAGCTCAACCCCGACGTCGAGGTGGTGGCCCACACCCTTACCCTCGACCGCCACAACGCGATCGAGGTGTTCGGCGACTACGACCTCATCGTCGACGGCACCGACAACTTCCAGACCCGCTACCTCGCCAACGACGCCGCCTACCTGCTCGGCAAGCCGCTGGTCCACGGGTCGATCTTCCGCTTCGAGGGCCAGGTCTCCGACTTCGTCCCGGGGAGCGGCTGCTACCGCTGCCTCTACCCCGAGCCGCCGCCACCGGGGATGGTGCCCTCCTGCCGCCAGGCGGGGGTGCTGGCGGCGCTGCCCGGCGTCATCGGCACGCTGCAGGCGGTGGAGGCGATCAAGCTGCTCACCGGCATGGGCAAGCCGCTGGTCGGACGGCTGCTCCTCCACGACGCGCTGGCGATGAGCTTCCGGGAGATGCGCCTGCGGCGCAACCACGCGTGTGTGCTCTGCGGCGACCATCCCACGGTGCGCGAGCTGATCGACTACGAGAGCTTCGTCGGCGGTCCCCTGACCGCGGCGGCCCGTCTCTGACGGCCGGGCTCCACCTCCTCGTCGTGCTGCTCTCGGGGCCGCGCAGCGAGGGGGCCCACAGCGCTCGCGAGCTCGCCGCCGAGGCGCTCCGGCAGGGCTGGCGGGTCAGCCTCTTCCTCGCCGGCGACGGCACCGTCCACGCCGGCTCGATGGCCCCGCTGCGCGAGGCCGGGGCCCGGGTGGTGCACTGCAGCGCCGACGCCGCGGTGCGGGGGTGGGACCGGCCCGGCACCCCGGGACGGGGCTCGTTCGTCGACCTCGGCGGCCTCGCCTCCGACGCCGACCGGGTGCTGGTGCTGTGAGCCCGCCGCCCACCGCCGAGCCCGCCCTGGTGGTGGTGCGCAGCGGACCGGCGTCGGAGCGGGGCTGGCTGGGGCTGCGAATCGCCCTCGCGCTCGGGCTGGACGGCGGCGAGGTGACCGTGTGGCTGTGCGGCGACGGCGCCGGCTGGGCGCTGCCCCTTGACGTGCGCGCCTGGCTGG
>JAQBPI010000007.1 GCA_028287605.1 Chloroflexota bacterium | reverse complement strand
ACGGCGTCATCAAGACCAAGCTCGACGGCGACGCCCGAGGCGGCGCCGCGCATTCCATGCGCGAGACGATCGCCGACCCGATCATCTAATGCGCCGACCGCGAGAAGCCCGCCGACCTCGAGCCCTTCCATCCCGAGCGGATGGCGTCGCGCATCCTCGGGATGGGCGACGTGCTCACCCTCATCGAGCGCGCTCAGCAGCACGTCGACGAGAAGCAGGCGGCGGCCATGGAGGAGCGCCTCTTCGCCGGCCGGCTCACCATGGACGACTTCCTCGAGCAGATGCGGCAGATGCGCCGGATGGGCTCGATGGAGAGCATCCTCGGCATGCTCCCCGGCGGCCGCAAGCTGGTCCAGCAGGCGGCGGGCGCGATGCCCACCGAGCGCGACCTCTCCCACATGGAGGCGATCGTCCTCTCCATGACCTCCGAGGAGCGGCGCCGCCCGGAGATCGTCAAGGGCTCCCGGCGCAAGCGCATCGCCCTGGGCAGCGGAACCGGGATCGCCGAGGTCAACCGGCTGCTCAAGGGGTTCGAGCAGATGCAGTCCGTCTTCAAGCAGCTCGGCGGCGGCAAGGGCACCAAGGGCACGCGCGGCAAGATGCGCATGCTCAAGAACCTGAAGGGGATCGACACCAGCCAGCTGGGTCTCTGACCCACCACCCCGACCCCCAACCCCGCCCCCACCCACTACACCCCCCACCCCCCCCACCCACTACAGCCCCCACCCCCCACCCTCTGGAAAGGAGATGCCTTGGTCAAGATTCGCCTGAAGCGGATGGGCGCGAAGAAGCGGCCCTTCTACCGGCTGGTCGTCGCCGACTCGCGCAGTCCCCGCGACGGACGCTTCATCGAGGAGGTGGGCACCTACGATCCCATCGCCAACCCGGCGAAGGTGTCCATCGACGCCGACCGGGTGCGCGACTGGATGCGCAAGGGCGCCCAGCCCAGCGACATCGCCCGCAAGCTGCTCGAGCAGCAGGGCGTGCTCCAGCGGGCGCCGCGTCCCCACGCGGCGGGCGCGACCGCGGTCGCGGAGCCGGAGGCGCCGGCGAGCCCGGCCGCCGTCGAGCCGGTCGAGGCCACCGGGCCCGCCGCGACGGAGGAGGAGGCGTGACCGACTACGGAGACCTCGCCCGCTTCATCGCGACCAACATCGTCGTCGACAAGGAGGCGGTCGCCGTCCGGGTGCGCCCCGGCGGCCGGCAGACGGTGGTCGAGATCAAGGTCGGCGCCGACGACATGGGCAAGATCATCGGCAAGGGCGGCCGCAACATCGACGCCATCCGCGCGGTGGTGCGGGCCGCCGGGCTGCGCCACCGTCAGCGCGTCCAGGTCGACGTCGCGTAGTCGATGATCGCCATGACCGGGCCGGCCGAGGCCACGCCACCGCTGATCCGCGCCGCCCACGTGCGCCGTCCCCACGGCGTGCGCGGCGAGCTGCGCGTCGAGCCGCTGGGGGGTGATGCCGCGCGCTTCGGGAGCGGGCTGCGGCTGCGCGTCGAGAACGGCGGCCACGCCCTGGTGGTGACCGCGGCGCGGTCGACCGGCGACGGTGACCTGCTGCTCACCCTGGAGGGCGTCACCAGCCGCGAGGCCGCCGACGCCCTGCGCGACGCCTACCTCTGCGTCGAGGAGGGCGACGCGCGTCCCCTGGGCGACGACGAGTGGTTCGTCCATCAGCTGGTGGGGCTCCGCGCCGTGACCCCGGCGGGGGCTCCGGTCGGTGTGGTCGAGGACGTGGAGGGGTACGCCGCCCACGAGGTGCTGGTGATCCGCGACGGCGCCGAGCGGCTTCGGCTGCCCATGGTGCGGGCCTTCGTCGAGCGGGTGGACCTCGCCGGCGGCGTCGTGGTGGTCCGCCCCTGGGAGGAGGCCTGAGGTGCGCGTCGACGTGCTCACCATCTTCCCCGGCGTCTTCCCCGGGCCGCTCGGTGTCGGCGTGGTCGGCCGGGCGCTCGAGAGCGGGACCCTGGAGCTGTGCGCCCACGACCTGCGCGACCACACCGACGACCGCCACCGCCAGGTCGACGACATCCCCTTCGGGGGCGGTCCGGGGATGGTGCTCAAGCCCGAGCCGCTGGTGCGCGCGGTGCGCGCCGTCCGCGCCGCCGACCCGGCGGTGCGCGCCATCCTGCTCTCGCCGCAGGGGCGCCGGCTCACCCAGGAGGTGGTCCGCGAGCTCGCCGCAGAGGACCACCTCCTGCTGGTGTGCGGTCGCTACCAGGGCGTCGACGAGCGCGCCCGCGAGGAGATCGGCGAGGAGCTCTCGGTCGGCGACTTCGTCCTCAGCGGGGGCGAGGTCGCGGCCATGGTGGTGGTGGAGGCGGTGGCGCGGATGCTGCCCGGGACCCTGGGCTCGCCGGAGTCGCTCCAGGGCGAGACCTTCTCCGGCGGCGCCTCCGACGTCGAGCCGCCCCTCTACACTCGCCCCGCGGTCTTCGAGGGCCGCGAGGTGCCCGAGGTGCTCCGCAGCGGCCACCACGCCGCCATCGAGCAGTGGCGCCACGAGCAGGCGCGGCAGCGACGCCTCCGCCCCCGCCCCGAACCCGACCCCCGTTCCCCGGTCCCGGCAGAGCCCGGACCGCTCACATCCCCTGCTGGAGGACCGCGATGAATGTGATCGACCTGCTCGAGAGAGAGCAGGAGAAGCCCGAGGTGCCGCACCTCCGCAGCGGCGACACCGTCCGCGTCCACGTCAAGGTGGTCGAGGGGACGCGCGAGCGCATCCAGGTCTTCGAGGGGGTGGTGATCGCCGTCAACGGGACCGTGGGGGCGCGCACCAGCTTCACCGTGCGCCGCATCTCGCACGGGGTCGGCGTGGAGCGGCGCTTCCTTCTCCACTCCCCGAGGCTCGACCGCATCGAGGTGCTCCGTCACGGCGACGTGCGCCGGGCCAAGCTCTACTACCTGCGGGAGAAGGTCGGCAAGCGGGCCCGCATCCGCGAGC